>DYRB01000120.1 GCA_020718945.1 Lamprocystis purpurea
ACACCCGCCACTTCAGTGACTTGGCCATCCCCAACAGCTAATGCAGACAGAGCCACAAAAAAAGGGGCGGGGCCACAGCCCCCGCCCCTGGCCTGACCGCGGCGGCGCTCGGCTCGCCGGGGTCAGTCGCTACCGGGTCAGCCCCGCTCGTTGAGCCAATTGCCGATGGCCGGCGTGACTTCCTTCTGCGCCTTGCTGCTGACGTAGATGCCGATGTGCCCGCCGGGGAAGGCCAGCTCGGTGTAGTCCTGGCTGGCCGTGCGGCCCTTCAGGGCGCGGGAGGCGTCCGGCGGGACCAGGTGGTCCTGCAGGGCGTAGATGTTGAGGATGGGACAGGTGACGTTACTCAGCGCCACATCCTGTCCGCCAAGCCGCACACCGCCCTCGATGAAGCCATTGCGCTGATAGAAGTCCTTGATGAACTGGCGGAAGGTCTCGCCGGCCTGGTCGGGGCTGTCGAAGATCCACTTCTCCATGCGCAGGAAATTCTTGACCTGCTCAGGGTCGCCCAACACATCGACCATGTTGACGTACTTCTGGCCGGTGAGGCTGAAGGGCTTGAGGGACAGGAAGGTCCAGTTGAGCAGCTCCCCGGGGATGTTGCCCATGGTGTCCACGGCCAGGTCGATGTTAACGGTCTGCACCCAGGCGGACAGCAGGTTGTCCGGGGTCTTGAAGTCCACCGGGGTGACCATGGTGACCAGGTTTTTGACCTTGTCCTGGTGCAGGGAGGTGTAGCACAGGCTCATGGCCCCACCCTGGCAGATCCCCAGAACATTGACCTTGTCCACGCCGTGGGCCTCGCAGATGTGGTCCACGCAGCGGTCGATGTAGCCGTTGATGTAGTCATCGAGCGTTATGGCCCGGTCGGCCTGGTCCGGATAGCCCCAGTCGATGAGGTACAGGTCCTGGCCGGTGGCCAGCAACCCCTTGATGGTGGAGCGGTTCTCCTGGATGTCGGTCATGTAGGGCCGGTTGACCAGGGCGTAGACGATCAACAGCGGGATCGGCTTGGGGGTGACGCCGGCCGGGGTCTGGTAGCGGTACAGGACCAGCTTGTCCTCGCGGTAGACCGGCTCGCAGGGGGTGACGCCGGTGTCGATGGTCCCCGCGTTCATCAGGTTTTCCATGCCCTGACCCAGCTTGCGGCTGTAGTCGAGCATCTCTTCGGTCAGCTTGTCGGGCCGGATATCGATGGTAAACACGTGTTCTGTCTCCGTTGGAATGCGGTGCCTGGGGCCTACTTGGAGGTCGGCTTGGTGGCCGGCTTTATGGCCGCTCGGGGCCTGACCTTGCGGGCGGTCGGGGCCTTCTTGGGCGCCGCCTGGGCGGTGTTCACCAGGGCCGGGCGGGGGCTGGGGCTGGGGGCGCCGTGGCCGTTGGCGATCTGGCGCTTGAGCTGCTCGAACTCGTGGCGCAGGGCCTTGTACTCGCGGCGGGTCTCCTGGAGGCGGTCCTGGAGGGTGCGCAGCTCGCTGCGGGTGGGCATGTTCATGGCCCCCAGGGCCTCGTCCACCATGACCGACATGCGCTGCTTGACGGCCATCTGGGCATTGATCAGCCGGCCGCTGATGCGGGCGTAATCGGCGGTCTTGACCTCTTCGGCATAGACCTGCTCGCAGCACCCGATCCAGGAGTCGTAGAGCGCGCGGGCCGAATCGACGGGCTTGTTCTGGCTCTCCAGGAAATCGCGCATGCGCCCGACGGCCTTGGCCCCCAGGCCGGAGAAGAACTGCATGTACTCCTGGATAGCCTGCTGGTACTCGATGCCGCGGCGCGCCAGGTCCTGATACTGGGCCTGCTCCTCGCGGGTGTAACCCAGGCCGGGGGCCGAGAGGGCCTGGTTGACGTGGTTGTGGGGCATGTTGCGCAGCGGGTCCCCGGGCACCAGGGACAGGGACGAGACCAGGCGCTGCCAGTTGTCGTAGGGCATCTCCCAGAAGCCCATCAGGCGCCGGGTGGCATCATCCCCGCCTTGCATGCCGCCGGTGAAGGCCTTCTGCATGTCCTCCAGGGTGCGGCTCAGGGCCGGCCAGGCATCGGCCATGCTCGGTATGGCACCCATGCCAGGCATCCCCGGCATGGCGCCAAGATTCTTGGTATAGCCGTCGGCCAAGGCGAAGAAGGACTTGCCCTGATCCATCATCTTGGTCATGAAGTCCTGTGCCAGGGCGGGGGCGGAGGGGGAGACCGCCTGCCACCAGTGGTCGAGGGCGGACTCCCAGGGGTTGCCGGCGGGGGCGGCACCACCCATGGCCTTGCGGCTCATGTCGGTCCAGCCCTCCCAGTACTTGCGCTGGGTCTCCAGCCAATCGTTCGCCATCTTGCCTGCGTCGGTCATGGTTTGACTCCTCGTGTGGTGGTCGCGGGAAAAGCTAACACGGATAATTGTGCACTGCAACAAAGGCGGGTAAACTGCGCCGCGTCGAGAGGCCCGCCGCGCCCGCGGTGGGTACCTGGACCCCTGCCTAACCCCCCAGACCACTGACCACTGACCACTGAAACCGAAGAGGACACCAGAGCATGAGCGAGAACATCGTGATCGTTGCCGCCGGTCGCACCGCCGTCGGCACCTTCGGCGGCGCCCTGGCCGCCCTGCCCGCCACCGAGCTGGGCGCTACCGTCGTCAAGGCCCTGCTGGAGCGCACCGGGATTGCGCCGGATCAGGTGGACGAGGTCATCCTGGGTCAGGTCCTGACCGCGGCCACCGGCCAGAACCCGGCCCGCCAGACCACGCTCCAGGCCGGCCTGCCGGTCTCGGTCCCCGCCATGACCATCAACAAGGTCTGCGGCAGCGGGCTCAAGGCGGTGCATCTGGCCATGCAGGCCATCGCCTGCGGTGATGCGCAGATCGTCATCGCCGGTGGCCAGGAGAGCATGAGCCAGTCCTGCCATGCCCTGCCGCGCTCCCGCGACGGCCAGCGCATGGGCGACTGGAAGCTGGTGGACACCATGATCGTCGATGGCCTCTGGGATGCCTTCAACCAGTACCACATGGGCACCACTGCCGAGAACATCGCCAAGAAGTACGGCTTCACCCGGGCCGCTCAGGACGAGTTCGCCGCCGGCTCCCAGCAGAAGGCCGAGGCCGCCCAGAAGGCCGGGCGTTTCGATGAGGAAATCGTTCCGGTGACCATCCCCCAGCGCAAGGGCGACCCACTGGTCTTCAAGGCCGACGAGTTCCCGCGACACGGCACCACCGCCGAGGGCCTGGCCAAGCTCAGGCCCGCCTTCGACAAGGAGGGCACCGTCACCGCCGGCAATGCCTCCGGCCTCAACGACGGGGCCGCGGTGGTCATGGTCATGAGCGAGTCCAAGGCCGCGGAGTTGGGCCTCAAGCCCATCGCCCGCCTGGTCGCCTTCTCCAGCGCCGGGGTGGACCCGGCCATCATGGGCACCGGGCCCATCCCCGCCTCCACCCAGTGCCTGGAGAAGGCCGGCTGGACCCCCGCGGATCTGGACCTGATCGAGGCCAACGAGGCCTTCGCCGCCCAGGCCATGTCGGTCAATCAGGACATGGGTTGGGACCTTTCCAAGGTGAACGTCAACGGCGGGGCCATCGCCCTCGGCCACCCCATCGGTGCCTCCGGCGCCCGGGTCCTGGTCTCGTTGCTCTATGAGATGCAGCGGCGCGACGCCAAGAAGGGCCTGGCGACCCTGTGCATCGGCGGCGGTCAGGGCGTGGCCCTGGCGGTGGAACGGGTCTGACCGGCGCGGCGAAGGACAGCGGGCGCCTCCCCCAGGGGCGGCGCCCGCCCGCGGGGCCCAATGCCCCCATGCGGGAGGGGGACGAGCCCTGCGACTGGGGTACACTAGCCTACAGTTCTGCCCAAGGGACCAGCCCCATGCCCACCGTGCGCATCATCAAGAAGTACCCGAACCGGCGTCTCTACGACACCGAACTGAGCCGGTACATCACCCTCTCCGACGTGCGCGACCTGGTGATGCGCTGCGTCCCCTTTCGCGTCCAGGACACCGCCAACGACGCCGATCTCACCCGTGCCATCCTGCTCCAGATCATGCTGGAGGAGGAGTCCGGCGGTAAGCCCCTGTTCAGCGCCAACATGCTGGCCCAGATCATCCGCTTCTACGGCGGGACCATGCAGGGGTTCTTCGCCCGGTATCTGGAGGACTCCCTGGATGTGTTCGCCCAGCAGCAGGCCCAGATGAGCGAGGTCTGGGCGGACAATCCCATCGAGGCCATGGCCCGGGCCACCCAGCGCAACGTGGATCTGTGGGCCGACCTTCAGAAGGATCTTCTGCGGGCGACGGGGTTTCCGATGGCGGGCAAGGACCAGGGCAAGGATGCGTGATTTCAGCTTCTAGCTTCTAGCTTCCAGCGGCTGGAAACTCCCCCAACAACCCCATCCATTGACCTGGCCCAACCCTGGGGCCCTGCCGGGCGCGGATAATCCGCCGCGGCGCCCGGGTCACCGGCGCGGGCGCCTGTTGTACCCCCAATGCAGGAGTCCCCATGAGCGACGCACTCAATTACCTGGTAACCACCCGCCCCGAGGCCATGGGCGCCTACTTCAAGTTCCTGAAAAAGGCCGGCGATCACCTCGATACCCGCACCCGCGACCTGATCTCCGTCATCACCAAGGTCGCCGTCCAGACCGAGCCCGGCTTCAAGCAGTACCTCACCCGCGCCCTGCGCAACGGGGCCAGCCCCAACGAGGTCATCGATGCCTTGCTCATGGCCTTCCCGGTGCTGGGCCTGGCCAAGATCGTCTGGGCCACCGACATACTGCTGGCCATGGACATCCCCGAATTCCGCCCGGAGAACCTGGACGCCCAGCCGGCCTGGCACGACATCGCCGCCCTGGGCGACCTGCCGGACGGGGAGATCAGCTTTCTGCCCGCCGAGGGCCGTCACCTGTTCGTCTACCGCCAGGGCGATGTCCTCAAGGTCTACGACTCCCGCTGTCCCCACCAGGTCACCGACATCCCCCACCTGGCCCTGGACGGGACCAAGCTCACCTGCCCCAAGCACCACTGGGTCTTCGATGTGGAGAGTGGCGACTGCACCGAAATCGGCAACCGGCCGCTGCGCGTCTTCCAGCACAAGGTCGAGGACGGAAGGCTGCTGGCCTATTGGTAGGCGGCTGGGAGCGCCGGCATCTTGCCGGCAACTGGGTCCCCCGGCGTCCCGCCGGGGGTATGAGCCGGCTCTTGGGCCCGCGTACCGAGGTAACCGCTCAGGTACCCGGTGACATCAGGGACGCGAGATGGGCCTTGATGCCGGCCTCGTTGGTCACCCCGGCCTGGAGCGGATGCCGCCCGCACGGGTCCCGTGTTAGAGTCTAGGGCCGCGGCGTCCCTGAGGAGCTTGGCCATGAACCTGACTGTCAGCATCGACGACGAGACCTTGCAGCGGGCCCGGGTGCGGGCCCTGGTGGAGCACACATCGGTCAACGCCCTGGTGCGCGACTTCCTGCAAGACTACGCGGACCGCGAGACCCTGGTCCGCAGTGCGACGGACCGGTTCCTGGAATTGGCCCGGGCATCTCAGGCGGGTTCCGGCCCTCAGGGCCGCACTTGGTCGCGGGAGGACATCTATGACCGTGCGGTGTTTTGGCGATAGCAACGTCTTCGTATACGCCTACGACCGGGACTCAGGCGTCAGGCGGGCCCAGGCCATCGCTCTCATTGATCGCGTCGGCGGCAAAGGGGAACTCGCCGTCAGTTCCCAAGTGCTGCGAGAGTTCTATAGCGTCACGACGCGCAAGCTGGCGACGCCGCTGCTTCCCGAGGTTGCGGAGCAGGCGGTGCGCGAACTTGCCCGATACCCGTTGGTGATCGAAGACGGCACCCTGGTCCTCGCCGCCATCGCCCGCCACAGGCGCGATCAGATTTCCATCTGGGATGCCCTCATTGTCGAGGCCGCCCGGCGCGCCAAGGCCAGAATTCTTTACACCGAAGACCTACAGGACGGCCGCGACTTCGACGGCGTCAAGGTCGAGAACCCCTTCCGCGAGCAGCCATGATCACCGCCACCCGCAGTACCGCCACCTTCATCAACGTCGGCGAGCGCACCAATGTCACCGGTTCGGCCAAGTTCAAGCGCCTGATCCTGGACGGCAACTTCGACGCCGCCCTGGATGTGGCCCGCCAGCAAGTGGAAAGCGGGGCCCAGGTGATCGACGTGAACATGGACGAGGCCATGCTCGACTCCCAGGCGGCCATGAGCCGATTCCTGAACCTGATCGCCGCCGAGCCCGACATAGCCCGGGTGCCCATCATGATCGACTCGTCCAAGTGGTCCGTGATCGAGGCGGGCCTCAAGTGCGTCCAGGGCAAGGCCATCGTCAACTCCATCAGCATGAAGGAGGGCGAGGACGCCTTCCGCGCCCAGGCCCGGCTGTGCCGGCGCTACGGGGCGGCGGTGGTGGTCATGGCCTTCGACGAGGTGGGTCAGGCCGACACGCAAGAGCGCAAGTTCGAGATCTGCGCCCGGGCCTACCGCATCCTGGTCAACGAGATCGGCTTCCCGGCCGAGGACATCTGCTTCGACCCCAATATCTTCGCCGTGGCCACCGGCATCGAAGAGCACAACAACTACGCCGTGGACTTCATCGAGGCGACCCGCCGCATCAAGGAGCACCTGCCCTACGCCAAGGTCTCCGGCGGGGTGTCCAACGTCTCCTTCTCCTTCCGCGGCAACGACCCGGTGCGCGAGGCGATCCACTCGGTCTTCCTCTACCACGCCATCCGCGCCGGGATGGACATGGGCATAGTCAACGCCGGCCAGCTCGCCGTCTACGACGAAATCCCGGCGGAGCTGCGCGAGGCGGTGGAGGACGTGATCCTCAACCGCCGGCCGGACGCCACCGACCGCCTCATCGACCTGGCCCCCAAATACAAGGCCGGCGGGGCCGCCGCCGAGTCCACCAAGGACCTCGCCTGGCGCGACTGGGATGTGAGCAAGCGCATCAGTCACGCCCTGGTCAAGGGCATCACCGACTACATAGACCAGGACACCGAGGAGGCCCGGCAACTCCTGGGCAAGCCCATCAATGTCATCGAAGGGCCGCTTATGGACGGCATGAACCACGTCGGCGACCTGTTCGGCGAGGGCAAGATGTTCCTGCCCCAGGTGGTGAAATCCGCCCGCGTCATGAAAAAATCAGTTGCCTACCTGGAGCCCTACCTGGCCGCGGAGAAGTGCGAGGGCGACACCCAGGGCCGCATCCTCATGGCCACGGTCAAGGGCGATGTCCACGACATCGGCAAGAACATCGTCGGCGTGGTGCTCCAGTGCAACAACTACGCCGTCATCGACCTGGGCGTCATGGTCCCGGCGGACAAGATCCTGCAACGGGCCCGGGAGGAGAAGGCCGACATCATCGGCCTGTCCGGGCTCATCACCCCGTCCCTGGACGAAATGGTCCATGTGGCCCGTGAGATGCAGCGCCAGGGGTTCACCATTCCTTTGCTGATCGGCGGGGCCACCACCTCGGAGCTGCACACCGCGGTCAAGATAGCCCCCCAGTACCAACACCCGGTGGTCCATGTGAAGGATGCCTCCCGCGCCGTGGGCGTGGCCGGCAGCCTGCTGTCGAAGGACATGAGAGACGGCTATGTGGCCGGCATCGCCGCCAAGTACGAGGCGGTGCGCCAACGCCGCGCCGCCCGGGACGAGGCCCGGGACCTGGCCCCGCTCGCCGAGGCACGCGCCAACCGCACCCCCATCGACTGGGACCACTATGCCCCGCCGACCCCCAACCGGCTCGGCCTGACCACCCTCACCGACATACCGCTGCGCGACATCGCCCGCTTCATCGACTGGACCTTCTTCTTCCACGCCTGGCAGCTCAAGGGGCGCTACCCCCAGATCCTGGACGACGCCGAGAAGGGCGAGGAGGCCCGCAAGCTCTTGGCCGATGCCCAGGCCATGCTGGAGCAGATCATCGAGGAGAAGTGGCTC
>DYRB01000121.1:0-2370 GCA_020718945.1 Lamprocystis purpurea
TGATGGAGCAGTCGAACTCGTTGGAGTGCCCCAGGGCCTTGCGGTAGAGCAGCAGATCTTCCCGGTTGAGCAGCAGCCCGTTGTTGTTCACCAGGTCGTTCAGGTTCTCCGTGCTGTTGAAGAACTCGTTGGGCTTCATACCCTCCGGCACATCCAGGGGGATGGGGCGGAAGGGGGTCAGGATCTCGCGGGGGCCGGTCTCCATAGCAATACACCTCGGGGCTGGGCTGGGACGCGGCGCTATCGTACCCGAAGCGGCCCCGACTGGGAGCGCGGACGTTCCTGGAGCGCCGGCCTCTGGCCGGCCCTGGGTCCACCGGCGTCCCGCCGGTGGTCTGTGGAGGCGGCTCGGAGTTTCGCCGCTCAGGCATGGAGCCCGCCCAGGCGCCCTAAAGGGGCCCAGCGGCGGCTGGCCTCAAGTCCGGCGCCGACCTACAGCCAGCCCCCGCGCCGGAACCGCCACAGCATGAAGCCGGCGATGCCGATGCACACCGACCAGAAGACCGGGTACAGGTAGGGCCAATCGCTTTCCGGGATGGGCATGTTCATGCCGTAGACCCCGGCGAGGAAGGTCAGGGGGATGAATATGGTCCCGATGATGGTGAGCACCTTCATGATGTCGTTGGTGCGGTTGGAAATGATGGAGACGTAGGTCTCCGCCACGGTGCCGGCAATTTCGCGGTAGGTCTCGATCAGGTCGATGATCTGGACGCAGTGGTCGTAGACGTCGCGGAAGTAGGTCTGGGTGATGGCCGACAGGCACTCGTGGGGCTCGCGCTGGAGCTGGGCGATGAGCTCGCGCATGGGCCAGGCGATGCGCCGGATCATGACCAGGTCGCGCTTGATGAGATGGATGGCCTGGAGGCTCTGGAGGTGGGGCCGGGCCAGCACGTCCTCTTCGGCGTCTTCCAGGTGGGCGGAGGTCTCGTCCAGGACGGGGAAGAAGCGGTCCACCAGGGCGTCGAGGATGGAGTAGAGCAGGAAGGAGACGTCGTTCTCGCGCAGGCGGGAGCGCTCGCTGTGGCAGCGCCGACGGACCTCGTCTAGGGCAGTGCACTGGGTCTCCTGGAAGCTCAGGAGGGTGGTGCGGCCAAGGAACAGGCTGGTCTGCTCACCGCGCAGTTCCCCGTCCACCAGGCGCACCCGCCGGGCTATGACGAACAGGCGCCCGGGCAGGTCGCCGGTGCCCGGGTAGTCCTCGGCCTTGGGGCGGTGGTCGGGGTTCAGGGCGTCCTCGATGGCCAGGGGGTGGAGCTGGTACTTCTCCGCCAGGGCACGGATGGTAGCGCGGTCCTGGAGCCCCTCGACGTGGATCCACCGCACCTTGGACCAGGCCGGGCGATGCACGGCGAGGAAGGCGGCGATGTCGCTCACCTCTTGGACCTGGATCTGGTCCGCGGAGTAATCGGTGCAGATGATGTGCGCCGGGGGCAGGCCCGGGGTCTGGACCAGCTCGTGGTACTCGATGCCCGGTGCCGCCCCCGGGGTTGACTGCTTGACCTTGGGCATGGCCGGGGGCGGGGTGGTCTCGCGGCGTTTGCGGGTCTGGACGACATGCTGGCCCTTGGGCCGGGCGCCGTGGCGTTGGGGCTTGGCGGTCTCTGGTGGTGCGGTCATGGTCATGGCCAGGCTCCGGCTGCGGGGGCTGCGGGGTGGGGAGGCGGGGTGCGGGCCGCCACTATCGGACTTGCCGCGGGTTCGATCAAGCCGACTGCCGCGCCGGGGCTTCATCACCCTGCACGACCCCGCGGGGGGCGTATTTTTGTCAATCGATTGCATTGTCTTGGTCGCATCCGGCACGCCTGTCAATGCCCGGAAGCATCCCGCGTGTAATGCCCCATGGAATTGTATACGTCTGTTTATACAGGCTATTATCTCGATGTTTCTGGAGGTTCCGGCGCTTCTTCCCGCGTCCTGGACGCCATCCCTATTGACGGACCCGGGTGCTGCCCCAATTGTCCCGGTATTGCCCGGGGTACAGGGCCGGGTTAGGCTCCCGGCCTGGCGGTAACCCGCGGCGTTTTTCGGAGGCAGTCCCGATGATATGCAAGGTGGAAGGTTTGATCCGGCGCGACATACCATCGACCACGATGCCACCTGCCTCAAGGCCGTGGCCAAGATGGAGGCCCACGGTTGCCGCCGCCTGGTGGCCTACCGGCGGGGGGAGTACCAGGGCTTGGTCAAGCTGACCGACATGGCCCACGCCATGGCCGAGCGCGGGCGCAAGGGGCGGGACTGGGTGCTCAACGCCATCGGTCTGGCGACCATAGGCGCCGCGGTCGGGGTCATAGCGCTGTTGCTGTCCCAGCTCCCCAACATGCTCCATCTCGCCGACCGGGTCTCGTCCCCGTAGGGTCCGCTGTGCGGACC
>DYRB01000121.1:2470-7925 GCA_020718945.1 Lamprocystis purpurea
AGGTCCGCCACGGCTACGCACTCGTTGGCCTGGTGGATGGTGGCGTTCAGCGGCCCCAACTCCATGACTTGACAGCCCAGGGTGGCGATGAAGCGCCCGTCCGAGGTCCCGCCGCTGGTGGACAACTCCGCATCCAGCCCGGTGACCGCGCCGATGGCCTCGCGGGCCGCTTCCACCAGGGCCCCGGCCGGGGTCAGGAAGGGGTTGCCGGACAGGCGCCAGGTCAGCTCGTAGTCGAAGCCCCCGGCGTCGAGCATCGCCTCGACCCGTCGGCGGATCTCGGCTTCCGTCAGTTCGCTGGAGAAGCGCAGATTGAACTGGGCGGTCAGGCGCCCGGGGATGATGTTCTCCGCCCCGGTGCCGACATTGAGGTTGGCGATCTGGAAGCTGGTGGGGGGAAAGTAGTCGTTGCCACGATCCCACTCCTCGGCCACCAGGCGGGCCAGCACCGGGGCTAAGGCGTGGAGCGGGTTCTTGGCCAGGTGCGGGTAGGCCACATGACCCTGGCGCCCGATCACGGTCAGGAAGCCGTTGAGGCTCCCGCGCCGGCCGTTCTTGATGGTGTCCCCCAGCCGCTCCCGGCAGGACGGCTCCCCCACCAGGCACCAGTCCAGGGCCTCGCCCCGGGCGGCGAGGGCCTCGACCACCTTGACGGTCCCGTCCGTGGCAATGCCCTCCTCGTCGCTGGTGATGAGGAAGGCAATGGACCCGCGGTGCCCCGGGTGGGCCCGCACGAAGCCCTCGGTGGCGGTCACCATGGCCGCGATGGACCCCTTCATGTCCGCCGCCCCGCGCCCGTAGAGCATCCCGTCGCGTACCTCGGGGACAAAGGGGTCTGAGTCCCAGTCGCCCAGGGGGCCGGGTGGGACCACGTCGGTGTGCCCGGCGAAGCAGAACACCGGGCCCTGGGTGCCGCGCCTGGCCCACAGGTTCTGCACCCCGTTGGAGGGCATAGGTTCCAGGTGGAAGCCCAGGGCGGCCAGGCGCAACCCGATCAGGGTCTGGCAGCCGGCGTCGTCCGGGGTCACCGAAGGGCGGGCGATCAGGTCCCGGGCCAGGGCCAGGGTGGACGGGTCTGTCATGGGCCTAAGACCTCCAGGTAGAGGGCCTCGCTGAAGCCCAGGTGGCGCGCCGTGCCGGTATCGAGGACCGGGCGGCGAATGCAGTTGGGTATGCCGTAGAGGATCAGCAGTGCAGGTCTCCGGTTGGTCGGACGGCGCGGCCGAGGGCGCGGACCGGGCAGCGGGCCTCGCCTACCCAGGGTGGCGGCATCCTGCCCGCCCCGAGACCGTTTGTACAGGCTTCGGCCCCGCCCGGCGCAGCGCCCAGGTGGTCCCCGGGATGCAGCAACAGCCTGGGTCCGGCTGTCCCGTCCGACCGGCCCCGGCCCGAGAGCCCGGGGGTGGAGGCCGTGGCGGAAGGGGTCGAACGTCTACGGGACGGCCCCCGAGGTCGCCGAGGCCTTCCGTCGCGGCGAGGTCGGTGCCGTAGTCCACTGGGAGCCCCACATCCTGCGACTGGCCGAGGAGGCCGGGGACCGGGCGGTGGTGCTCACCGCCCCCGGCCTGGTGGTCAGTCTCTACCTGCTCCTGGCCCGGGCCGACAGGGTGCAGAACCAGGCCGTCGCGCTGCAAGGCGTCCTGCGCGCCCTGACTCAAGCGGAGGGCTTCGCCCGGGCGCACCCGGACCAGGCCCGCGCCGCCCTGGCCCGGGTCTATGACCTGAGCGCCCCGGACCTGGCCGCTGTCTGGGGCCTGTACGACTATCGGGTAGCCCTGGACCAGCCGCTGCTGCTGATCCTGGAGAGCGTGGCCCGCTGGCAGATCGGTCAGATGCCAACGGGCCCGGCCCCGCCGGGGCTGCCCAATTTCCTCGACTTCCTGTACCCGGATGCCCTCAAGGCGGTCAGGCCGGCCGCCGTGACGGTCATCTGCTGACCCATCCATGAACCTGCGCGCCAAGGTCCGTCTCGCCGCCCTGCTGCCGGTCCTGTTCGGCCTGGCCCTGCTCACCCTGGTGGGTCGGTGGTTGGTCCAGGGCCTGGACCAGCTCGCCGTCGGCATCCAGCGCCTGGCGGGGGGCGACCTGGCGGCGGTGGTGCCGGTCACCGGGCGCGACGAACTGGCCGCCCTGGGCCACGCCTTCAACAGCATGACCGCCCGGCTGCGGGACTCTTACACATCCATTGAGCGGCTGGGGCGCGAGGTGGCGGAGCGCGAACTGGTGGAGGAGTTCCGGCGCGGGAGCGAGGCGCGCTTGCGGGGCCTCAGCGCCGAACTGGAGCGGCGGGTGTTGGAGCGCACCGCCGAGCTGACCGCCGCCAACCAGGAACCGGAGAGCTTCGCCTACGCCGTCTCCCACGACCTGCGCGCCCCGTTGCGGGCCCTGAACGGGTTCAGCCAGGCCCTCATCGAAGACTACGGCGGCCAGTTGCAGGGGGAGGCGCGGGACTATCTGGACCAGATCGGGCTGGCCAGCGGCCGCATGGGCGACCTGATCGAGGGCCTGCTGGTGCTCTCCCGCAGCACCCGAGGGGATCTGCAACGCGACTCGGTGGACCTCTCCGCCCTGGTCGGGCCCATCCTGGGGGAATGGGTGCAGGCCGAACCGCGACGCCTGGTAGATCTGGATGTCCAGCCCGGGCTGATCGCCCAGGGCGATGCGCGCATGATCGGGGTGGTGATGCGCAACCTGTTGGGCAACGCCTGGAAGTACAGTGCCCGGGTCCCGGCAGCGCGCATCCGCGTCTACGTGTTCCGGGCGGGGGACTTCGTGGACCGCGAGGGCCCGGACCTGCCCGCGGTGGTGCTGCTCGACATCGCATTGCCGCGCCTGTCCGGCCTGGAGGTGCTGGAGCGGCTGCGCGCCGACCCGCGCACCGCCCTGGTGCCGGTGGTCAGGCGGAACTGGATCTGCGCATGCGGCGCAAGGATGGGACCCCATTCTGGATCGGCCACCAGTGTCACCCCATGTTCGATCCGAATGGGGCCTACCTGGGTCGGCGCGGCACCAACCGCGACATCACTGCACGCATCTTGGCCGAGGCGCAGTTGCGCAAACTCGCCCAGGCGGTGGAGCAGAGCCCGGAGAGCATCGCCATCATCACCCCGTTGCGCCAGCCGGATGGGCGCATCACCCACTATGTGGCCGTCAAGGAGGACATCACCGACAAGCGCCGCGCCGCCGAGGAACTGGAGCGCTACCGCCACCACCTGGAGGAACTGGTCGCCCAGCGCACCGCTGAGCTGACCCTGGCCAAGACCCAGGCGGAGGCCGCAGGGCGGGCCAAGAGCGCCTTCCTGGCCAACATGAGCCACGAGATCCGCACCCCCATGAACGCCATCCTGGGCCTCACCCACCTGCTGCGCCGCGACGGGGTGACGCCGGCCCAGGCGGAACGCCTGGAGTAGGTAGACAACGCCGCCCACCATTTGCTGTCCATCATCAACGACATCCTGGACCTGTCCAAGATCGAGGCCGGCAAGCTGCAACTCGATCAGGGCGACTTCTCCCTGGGCAGGGCAGTACCTTCTGGCTCACCGCCCACCTCACCCGTGGCCGCGGGGTCCAGGGGGCCACCGTCCGTGCCGGCACCGACGCCGAGGCGGCCTTGCGCATCCGCCACGCCGGGACCCGGGTCCTGCTGGCAGAGGACAACCTGATCAATCGCGAGGTGGCGGTGGACATCCTCAGTGCCGTGGGCCTGGTGGTGGACACCGCCGAGGACGGCCGCCAGGCCCTGGTCCTTGCGGCCCGGGGCGACTACGCCCTGGTCCTGATGGACGTGCAGATGCCGAACCTGGACGGCCTGGACGCCACCCGCGCCCTGCGGGCCCTGCCCGGCTGGGGCGACCGGCCTATCCTGGCCATGACCGCCAACGCCTTCGACGAGGACCGGCGTGCCTGCCTGGATGCAGGCATGAACGACTTCGTGCCCAAGCCCGTGGACCCGGCAATCCTGTTCAGTCTGCTGCTCAAGTGGCTGCCGGGCTGGGCATCGGTCCCGATTCTGGACCGGGCCGCGCCGCCTGCACCCAGGGCCACGCGAGGGCCCGACCAGAACGGGGCTGCACTGGCGCTGCTGGCCGGGCTACCGGGGCTGGACCTGCCCCAGGGGTCGGCGGAGGCCGTCGCGGCGCTCGTGAATGCGGCCGAGTTGGGGCCTGTCTTGGACCAGCTCGACCGCCTGCTGGCCCAGGGCGACAGCCGAGCCGGGCCCCTGTTCGCCGGGGCCTTGCCCCTGTTGCGCGCCGCCCTGGGTCCCCCCAGTGAGGCCCTGCGACGCGAGGTGGAGCGCTTCGATTACGAGGCCGCGCTCGACCTGCTGCGTGCGGCTCGGGAGTGATCCCCGGGGGGGCTTCGCCCCAGACCGATCAGGCAGGGTCCGGGCCAGGTGGGAGCGGCGCCTCGCCGCGACGGGGCGAAGCTCAGCGAGCCCGGTGGCCACCGCCCTAGTCAGTCGCGACGGGGCGCCGCTCCCACGGGTGCCGATCCGGCATCCACATCTGGAGTCGGTCCCCCGGCCCAGGGCTGGTTGTGGGTCCCAGCCCCGCGGGCGTAAGATGCGGGCCGTTTGTGCCCATGCCGCTGAATTGGGCGGCCTTTTTTTTGTGCAGCCGCACAGCCCGCGGGCGGGGTGGCCACCCCGGCACGGCCCGCACTGGTCCGAACATTGCTAGAGAACTGTATCCCCAGGCATTCTGTGCCTGACGCCCAGGCCCGCACCCGCCGCAACCCCGAGGATTTCGCCCCATGACCACGACCCACGACGGCCCTGCCCGGACCCAAAACCGCAAGCTCCTGGCCTGGGTGGACGCCATGGCCGAGCTGTGCACCCCGGATCGGATCTACTGGTGCGACGGCTCGCAGGCCGAGTACGACCGCATCTGCGACGAGATGGTGGAGGGCGGGACCTTCGTGCGCCTCAACCCGGCCAAGCGACCCAACAGCTTCCTGGCCCGCTCCCATCCGAGCGACGTGGCCCGGGTCGAGGACCGCACCTTCATCTGCTCCGAGCGCGAGGAGGACGCCGGGCCGACCAACAACTGGATGCACCCCAAGGAGATGCGTGCCCGCCTCATGGAGCTGTTCAACGGCTGCATGCGCGGCCGGACCCTCTACGTGATCCCGTTCAGCATGGGTCCGCTCGGGTCCCCCATAGCCCACATCGGGGTCGAGATCACCGACTCCCCCTATGTGGTGGTCAATCAGCGCATCATGACCCGCATGGGCCAGGCGGCGCTGGATGTGCTGGGGCCGGACGACGAGTTCGTGCCCTGCATGCACTCGGTTGGTGCGCCCCTGCAACCCGGCGAGCAGGATGTGCCCTGGCCCTGTGCCCCGACCATCGAGGACAAGTACATCAGTCACTTCCCCCAGACCCGGGAGATCTGGTCCTATGGCAGCGGCTACGGCGGCAACGCCCTGCTGGGCAAGAAGTGCTTTGCCCTGCGCA
>DYRB01000122.1 GCA_020718945.1 Lamprocystis purpurea
AGGCGCTCGTCGGTGGCCTGGTCGCGGGTGTCCGCCAGGAAGCGCCAGGCCTGCAACAGGGCCGCCGGGCCGTGGAACTTGTCCGGGTTCCACCAGAAGGACGGGCAGGCCGTGGAGCAGCAGCCGCACAGGATGCACTCGTAGAGCCCGTCGAGCTTGTCCCGGTCCGCCGGGGACTGGAGTATCTCCGCCTCGGGCAAGGGGTCCTTGCGCACCAGGTAGGGCTGGACGTTCTTGTACTGCTCGTAGAACTGGGTCATGTCCACGACCAGGTCACGGATCACCGGGCGGCCGGGGAAGGGGCGCACCTCCACCGGCTCCTTGAGGTCCGCGACCAGGGTGACGCAGGCCAGCCGGTTGGTGCCGTTGACGTTCATGCCATCGGACCCGCACACCCCCTCGCCGCAGGAATGGCGGAAGGCGAAGGACTCGTCCTGGCGTTTGATCTCCAGCAGGGCCTCCCGGAGCATCATGCCGGGCGGGGTCTTGATCTCATAGGCCACCATGCGCGGCTTCTGGTCGGTGTCCGGGTTATAGCGATAGACGCGGAATTTCATCGGTGGGCCCTCAATACACCCGCTCTTTGGGCGGGAAGCTCTCGACCGTAAGCGGCTTGGTGCGCACGGGCTTGTAGTCCATGCGGTCGCCCTCGCGCTGGTAGAGGCTGTGCTTCATCCAGTCCGCGTCATTGCGCTTGGGGAAGTCGATACGGGAGTGGGCACCCCGGGACTCCTCCCGGTACAGGGCCGAGCACAGGGTGGCCATGCCCACATCCATCAGGTTGTCCAGTTCCAGGGCCTCGATGCGGGCGGTGTTGAACACCCGGCTGTGGTCCTTGAGCCGCACCCCTTCGATGCGCTCGCGCAGGGCCTTGAGCTTCTCCACCCCCTCGGCCATGACCTCCCGGGTGCGGAACACCGAGCAGTGGTCCTCCATGAGCTTGCGCAGTTCCGCCTTGACCTTGGCCACCGACTCGCCCTCGCCCTTGCGGTCCCAGCGGGCCAGGCGCGAGGCGGCCTTGTCCACCGCGGCCTCCGGCAGCGGCCTGTGGTTGGGGTTCTCCTTGAGGAACTGGAGCATGTCGGTCCCGGCGGCGCGCCCGAACACCAGGATGTCCAGGAGCGAATTGCCCCCCAGCCGGTTGGCCCCGTGCACGGAGACGCAGGCGCACTCACCGGCGGCATAGAGCCCGGGGACTATCTCCTCGGGCCCGTGGCCGGCCGGGGCCACCACCCGGCCGAAGCGGTCGGTGGGGATGCCGCCCATGGCGTAGTGGGCGGTGGGGAAGATGGGGATGGGCTGCTCCGCCGGGTCAAGCCCCAAGAAGGTCCGACAAATGTCGCTGATGCCCGGCAGGCGCCGGCCCACCACGTCACGGCCCAGGTGGTCGAGCTTAAGCAGGACGTGGTCGGCCTCCTCGCCGCAGCCGCGGCCCTCGCGGACCTCGGTGGCGATGGCCCGGCTGACCACGTCGCGGCTGGCCAGGTCCAGGGCCCTGGGGGCATAGCGCTCCATGAAGCGCTCGCCGCGGGCATTGATCAGATAGCCGCCCTCCCCCCGCGCCCCCTCGGTAATCAGAATGCCCTTGCCCGCCACCCCGGTCGGATGGAACTGGAAGAACTCCATGTCCTGCAAGGGCACCCCGGCGCGCAGCGCCATGGCCATGCCGTCGCCGGTGTTGATGTAGGCGTTGGTGGTGGTGCGGTAGACCTGACCGTAGCCGCCGGTGGCGATGAGGGTGGTCTTGGACTCGATGATCAAGGGCTCGCCGGTCTCGATCTCCAGGACCAGGGCGCCGAGGATGCAACCCTCGTCATCGCGCAGCAGGTCGATGGCGAAGAACTCGTCGAAGAAGTGGGTGCGGGCCCGCAGGTTCTGCTGGTAGAGGGCGTGGAGCATGGCGTGGCCGGTGCGGTCCGCCGCGGCGCAGGTACGCACCGCCTGATCGCCGCCGAAGTCCTGGCTCTGGCCGCCAAAGGCGCGCTGGTAGATCTTGCCGCTGTCCAGGCGCGAGAAGGGCACCCCGGCGTGCTCCAGCTCATAGACCGTCGGGATGGCCTCCCGGCACATGTACTCGATGGCGTCCTGGTCCCCCAGGTAGTCCGACCCCTTGACGGTGTCGAACATGTGCCAGTGCCAATTGTCCGGCAGGACATTGGCCAGGGCCGCGTTGACCCCGCCCTGGGCGGCGACGGTATGGGAGCGGGTCGGGAAGACCTTGGAGACCACCGCCACCCGCAGGTCCGCCCCGGCCAGGCGGCGGGCGGCATTCAGCCCGGCGCCACCGGCGCCGATGATCAGGGCATCGAAGTGTCGTCTTGGGATGCTCATGGACGGTCTATCTCACGCCTAGGCTGTAGATGGCCTGCAGGGCCCAGAGGCCGGAGGCGATGAAGGTCAGACCGAAGAGCGTCATGGCCCCGATCCGGGCCCAGAGGGGCTTCACATAGTCCATCAGGACATCGCGGATGCCGACCCAGGCGTGGGCCAGCAACAGGGGTATGCACAGCAGGAATCCCAGGGAGACCCCGGGCCGTCCCACCCAGGCCGCCCAGGCGGCGTGGTCCGCCGGCGGGTTCAGCACCAGGTGCAGCACCAGGTAAGTCAGGAACAGGGCGAGATAGACGGCGGTCAGGCGCTGGACCAGCCAGGCCTTGAGTCCGGAGGCGCTGCGGCTCATAGCAGCACCCCCAGCACCAGGACCACCAGGGCCGCGGCTATGGCCGTGCGGGCTGTGGCCCGGGCCGTCTCGCGCTCCAGGCCCAGGCCCAGGTCCAGGGCCAGGTAGCGGATGCCGGCGAACAGGTGGTGCAGCACCGCCCAGGCCAGGACCACCAGGACCAGGCGCACGGGCCAGGACCCCAGGGTGGCGCTGGCCGCCTCGAACCCCTGCTGGTCGGCCAGGGACAGGCGCAGGAGATCGGCGAAGAAGGGGATGGCCAGGACCAACAGGACCCCGCTGACACGGTGCAGGATGGACACCAGACCCATGGCGGGGAGCTTGATCCGCCACAGTTCCAGGAAGACGGGACGTTTGGGTTTCATGCTCCTGCCTTGGGGTAAGTGACTATTGTGCGGCGCAGCAGAGTATAGAGGCTTTCCCCGGCAGGACAACCGTAACAATCGCCGGGCTCAGGGCCAGGCCGCCGGGGTCGCAAAGGGTCGAACGGCGCCGCTGCGGCGCCGCTCGGCACGAATATAGACTCATGTAGTCAGAGAGTTACAGCCGCTTGAGATGCGCTGCCTCAGGGGATACCGGCCGCCTGCTTGAAGTGACGCTCCAGCTCGACGCCATAGTCGATGGCACGATTGAGCTCGGCGGTGTACTTCTCCACCGCCCCGGCGGAGGTCGCCAGGGCCGCCTGGTGGGCGGTGGCGTCCACCGAGCCCGCGGCGCGTTGGGTGTAGGACTGGACCTGGGCGCTCTCCAGTTGGAAGGGACCGGTCAGTTGGCGCGGGTCCACCTGCCGCAACACGGCGTAATGGCGGTTGAGCTCGGCGATCTTGCTGATGAGCTGCTGCTTGACGCTCAGGTATCGGGACAGGTACTCGGTGAAGGTGGCGTAGGCATTGAGGTTGCCGATGTGGGCCGGGTCGGTGAGGTACTCCGGGGTCCAGCGGATGTCGAGCACGTTGTAATAGTTCTGGAAATTGAACAGGTTGACCTCCTTGTCGGAGCGCTCCAGGGTCTTGTAGGCCGTGTCCAGGGCCTCCTTGACCCAGCGCTCCCGGTCCCCCCAGGACCTCTGGTTGCCCTGCATGTCCGCTGGATTGAACTCGGTCCCGCCGAAGTCCAGGGCGCCGAACTGCTTGAGGAAGTCCCCGAAGCTGCCGGCCTGGGCCGGCGAGATGCTCAGGGGTGCGGCCAGCAGGACCGCCAGCAGCAGGGGGGATACCGGTCTTGTCGTCTTCATCTGGCGTCTCCTGGCAGTATCGGGTCGCGCCGGGCAGGTGACCCGGTCGGGGATAGGACCTCAGAGGTTGGTCCCCACCGGGTCCCCCAGGGCCTTGTAGGTCTCGATCAGGGCCCGGATCACCTCACCGCTCTGGGCCGGGATCAGGATCTGGGAGGCCTTGATCAGGTCCGGCACCAGTCCGTTCTCAGCCACGAAGTCCCCCAGTACCTCGTTCATCTCCTGGTTGGAGATCTGGGTACTCACCGGACGGAAGCCCTCCCTCTGCAGGGCCAGGAGCTGCAGGTCCCGAGTCAGCAGGAAGTCCTTGAAGCGCATGGCCGCCTCCACCTGTTCCCGGGAGTTGCCGTGGCGGAGCGTGTAGTAGGGGTGGTCGGAGACCAGATTGTATTTGGGATAGCGAATCATCGGCCTGGCCCCGGCCGGGTCGTTGACCTTGCGGATGAAGGCGAGCTTGACGGCCAGGTTCTCGTAGACATAGATCGACGACAGGGGCTGACCCCCGTAGCCGGCCTGCATCAGGGGCTCGGCCAGCTTACCGGTGCTGGTCTTGGTCTGGTCGGACATGTACTTCATGAAGGCCAGATAGGCCTGGAAGTCCGGGTTCTTGAGGTCCTCCAGACGGATCTTGTAGCGGCCCTTGTCCTTGGCGAAGAACTCGTAGGCCATGGCGACCAGGGCCACGGCCCCGCTGTTGGAGGCATCCGGCTTGGTGAAGCCGAATTGGAAGGAGCGCCCGTTGGGGTCGATCTTCTCCCCGCGCAGTTCGCGGGAGAAGACCTCGGTGACCGTATCGAAGCTCATGGACTTCTGGATGCCCTGGTCGATGGCCTGCTGCACCGGCCCCCAGGTGACGAAGACCATGGGGCTGCGCGCGACGGACTCGTCGGACTCGAACAGCTTGCCGCCGCTGAAGGCATCCTCGACCACGGAGCGGAAGATGCCCGAGGCCGGTGCCCACACCTGGTACTCGTTGCGCCCGCCGTGCATGGACTTGCCCGACAGGATCAGCTCCGCGGACTCGATGGAGCCGATCTTGTCGATGACCAGGCGGATGGGCTTGCCGTTGATGTTGTTGAGGTTGGGGTCGGCCATGAAGCGACGCGCCGCCTCCTCGAACCAGTCCTTCTTCTCGGAGCCGGCGGCGATCTTGACCTCGATGACCGGGCGGTCCTCGGGGACCGGGTAGACCACGGCCTGCTGGCGGCCCTGCCCGGCCTTGACCTCCACCGGCTGGACCTTGATCGCCTGGGTCCGCACCGTCTCGCCTATGGCCTCCTGGCCGTCCCGGGGCAGCACGGCGGGGGCCGGGCTTGTGGCTGTGCTTGGCAACTGCTGGGCCGGGGCCTCCTTGGCGTCAGGGACTGGTGCTGCGCCCGGCGCGGCGCCCTCGGGCTTGGCCTGGACCTTCGAGAGGTCCACGTTGAGGCTGCCGAAGTCAAACAGCTTTTCGGCGGCTGCCCCGACGGTGGGGGCCAGGACAGCGGCGCTGGCCAAGGCCAAGGACAGCAGCCAAGCCAAGGTTCTGGGTCTGGAGCCAATCATAGGTTTGTCCTCCGTTCGGGTCCGATTAGCCTAGAAAGAGCAATTCGGCCGCAAATTACGCAAATATACGCAAATGGGTCAGTAGGTTACGCAGAGTCCCCAGCTCACCAGCAGGGTGAACCGGAGTCCGGTACCAAGCCCTTGTTTATTTGCGTCTATTTGCGTTCATTTGCGGCTCAACTGCTTTTTTCAGGATTAGAGTAACTCGCTCAAGCGCTTGAATATCTCGCGGATGTCGACGGAATCGCCGCGACGGGTCTCGCCCCCGGCCGCGGCGCTGATGGCCTTGAGGGAAGCGTCGTCCGCCTCGCCGCCGAAGGCCACGCCGAAGACCGGGATCTTGCACGCCGGGTCGCCGAAATAGCCACCCCGACCGTCGGGTCGGGCGTACCCTATGGCCTGGATCAGGGCGTCCTGGGTTATTTTGGAGCCGTTGTCGAGCCCGTCGGTGAGTACCACTAGGACCCGGATGGAGCGATCCGCCGGGTCCGCCTTCACCGCCTTGCACAGGTCGGTCCAGGTGGTGGAGATGGCATCGCGCATGGCCGTGCCGCCCCTGGGCCTGACCTTCCCCAACTCCGCCTCCAGGCGCGCCTTGCCGGCGGCATCCATGGCCAGGGGCTGGCCCCTGGGGGTCAGGTCGGAGTACTTGACCGCACTGTCGTAGTACAGGAGGGAGAGCCGGTCCTTGGCCTGGAGGCTGTCCGCCAGCAGGCCCGCGCTTTCCACCGCCATCTCCATGCGGGTGCGCTCGCGGCCGCGCTCCTTGTCGAACAGCCTGGCGTCCATGCTCCCGGAACGGTCGATGACCAGCACCACCAGGGACTTGTTCTTGATCCCCCGGAAGGCGTCCCGGACCGCCTTGACCACCTCGCCCCCTGGGGTGGCGAGAAACTTGTGTATGGTCTCGAAGGGCCGGACCCCGTTTTCCGGGTTCCACACCATGGGGTAGATCTTGGGGTCTATGTCCAGCGCCACGCTGGGCCTGAAGCCGTATTGCAGGGCCTTGGCCTGGGTCTGGGCGTCCATCAGGTAGGCGAAATAGCGCTTGGCCCCCTCCTCCTCGTCCGCGTCCACCCAATCGCGCTTGACCAGGGCGAAGGGGTGATTGGTGGCGAAGGTGCCTTCCTTGGGGTAGACCGCCACCAGGCGGGGGAACCTGAGCCCCTTGTCGCGGATGTGCTTGTTGGCCTGGATGACGTCGCTCTCGTAGATCACCGCCGCGTCGGCGTATTGGGGCCCGCCCTCGCGCATCTTGTCCGCATAGAAACCCGTGGAGCGGCCATAGTGGATGACGCTCTCGTGGACCTTGGCGACAAACTCCCGCACCTTGGGGTCATCCACCTTGGCCTGGGACAGTCGCGGGACAGGCCGCCCGGCCTGGGCCTCGGCGCCGGCGTAGAACTGGGCCACCAGGGCCGAGAGCCCGCTGTTGGAGGTCTCCGGGTTGGTCTGGCCGTACCGGAAGCCGCCCTGGGTCGAACGATGGAAGACCTCCGCCCAGCCCACCTGGTCTGCCGGGCCCAGCTTGGCCAGCACCGGCTCCCAGGCCGCAATGACTACCGGGGAGGAGACCAGGAAGCCCTCCACCCGCAGCAGGTCCTTGCCCTTCTCCTGGGTGTACTCGTGATTGATCAGGTTGACATAGAGGTCCGAGGCCGGGCTGGTGGCGTGGACCTCGTCGGGGCCGGCCCGGCCGGTCTTGATCTGGTTGACGCTCTCGCCGGAGCCCATGGGGATGGCCTGGACGCAGATGGTACGACCCGAGGCAGTCTTCTCCCCGCGCTGGTTGAAGGCCTCGGTCACGTCGCGGATCCAGGGTTCCTTCTCCGAGCCGTAGGTAAACCCCACCCGGACCTGGTTGGCCAGCGGCGGGCAAGCGCCGTCCTTGCCCAGGACGGGGAAGGGCGAGGCGAGGACGCCGAAGAGCAAGGCGGCGGAGAGTCCAATTAGGCGCATGGGCATGAGTGTCTCCTTTCGCTGGCTTGGGATGGGCGCGACCGGTCGGCCGCGGGTCCAAAATGGTGACAGATCATTGGGACGGATCTGTGACACCCTGTCAGGTCAGCCCCCCCTCCAGGCCTCCCAGCCGAGCCGGATCAGGTAAGCCAGGGCGCTGACGACCGCGGTACCCAGGGCCCAGTAGACCAGGGTGCCCAGGAGGCGCCAGATCTCCCCGATCCGCTCCCAGAGGGACCCGGCAGATCGAGGGCGACGCAGCCAGGTGAACCGGGTGGGGTCGATGAAGAAGGCGATTCCCCCCAGGGCCAGGACCGCGGCCCCGGCCCAGGGATGCAGTATCCAGGCCGGGATGGCCCAGAACAGGGTGTGCAGCAGGGTGGAGAGGGCCTTGGGGAGCATGGGTTGGGCGGCGGTCTGGCAACGAGACAAGGCGCGATGTTACACCCGGGGGCTTGACACTGGGGAGGGGTGTCACGCGGAC
>DYRB01000123.1 GCA_020718945.1 Lamprocystis purpurea
ACCGCGCCATAGAGCAGCGCATCCGTTCCATAGTGCGCTGGAACGCCATGGCCATGGTGGTCCAGGCCAACCGGCTATCCACAGAGCTAGGGGGGCACATCGCGTCGTTCGCCTCCTCGGCCACCCTCTACGACGTGGGCTTCAACCACTTCTTCCGCGCCCGCTCCCCGGACTTCGGCGGCGACATGGTCTTCATCCAGGGCCATTCGGCCCCGGGGATCTATGCCCGCGCCTACCTGGAGGGGCGCATCAGCGAGGACCAGCTCTACAACTTCCGCCAGGAGGTGGACGGCAACGGCCTGTCCTCCTACCCCCATCCCTGGCTGATGCCGAATTTCTGGCAGTTCCCCACCGTGTCCATGGGCCTGGGGCCCATCATGGCCATCTACCAGGCGCGTTTCATGAAGTACCTGGCCGACCGAGGCCTGGTCAACACCGCCGGGCGCAAGGTCTGGGCCTTCTGCGGCGACGGCGAAATGGACGAGCCCGAGTCCCTGGGGGCCATTTCGCTGGCGGCCCGAGAGCGCCTGGACAACCTGGTCTTCGTGGTCAACTGCAACCTCCAGCGCTTGGATGGCCCGGTACGCGGCAACGGCAAGATCATCCAAGAGTTGGAGGCGGTCTTCCGCGGGGCCGGCTGGAACGTCATCAAGGTCCTCTGGGGCAGCTACTGGGACCCGCTGTTCGCTCGCGACAAGCAGGGCCTGCTCCTCAAGCGCATGGAGGAGTGCGTGGACGGCGACTACCAGGCCTACAAGGCCAAGGGCGGCGCCTATACCCGCGAGCACTTCTTCGGCAAGTACCCGGAGCTGGCGGCCATGGTCGCCGACATGAGCGACGAGGACATCTGGCGCCTCAACCGCGGCGGCCACGACCCCCTCAAGGTCTATGCCGCCTATGCCGCGGCCATGCGCCACACCGGCCAGCCGACGGTGATCCTGGCCAAGACGGTGAAGGGCTATGGCATGGGCAACGCCGGGGAGGGGATGAACATCACCCACTCCCAGAAGAAGATGGGCGAGGCGGCCCTCAAGGCCTTTCGCGACCGCTTCAGTATCCCGATCTCCGACGACCAGATCGGCGCCGCCCCCTTCTACAAGCCGGCCCCGGACAGCCCGGAGATACAGTACCTGCATGAGCGCCGCGAGGTCTTGGGGGGGCCGCTCCCGGCCCGCAACCCGGACGCCGCCCCGGCCCTGCCGATCCCCGGCCTGGACGCCTTCGCCTCCCTGCTGGAGAGCAGTGGCGAGCGGGAGATGTCCACCACCATGGCCCTGGTGCGGCTGCTGACCCTGATCCTGCGCGACAAGGAGATAGGTCACCTGGTGGTGCCCATCATTCCCGACGAGGCGCGCACCTTTGGCATGGAGGGCATGTTCCGCCAGCTCGGCATCTACTCCTCCGTCGGCCAGCTCTACGAGCCGGTGGACGCCGACCAGGTGATGTACTACCGGGAGGACAAGAAGGGCCAGATCCTCCAGGAGGGCATCAACGAGGCCGGGGCCATGTCGTCCTGGATCGCCGCTGCCACGGCCTATGCCAATCACGGCCAGGCCATGATCCCCTTCTACATCTACTACTCCATGTTCGGCTTCCAGCGGGTGGGCGATCTGGCCTGGGCCGCCGGGGACCAGCGCGCCCGCGGCTTCCTCATCGGCGGCACGGCGGGACGCACCACCCTGGCCGGCGAGGGGCTCCAGCACCAGGACGGGCACAGCCTGGTGGTGGCCTCCACCATCCCCAACTGCCGTGCCTATGACCCGGCCTATGCCTATGAGCTGGCCGTGATCATCCAGGACGGCATGCGGCGCATGTACCAGGAGCGGGAGTCCTGCTTCTACTACGTCACCGCCATGAACGAAAACTACCTCCAGCCGGCCATGCCCGAGGGGTGCGCCGAGGGCATCCTCAAGGGCATGCACCGGGTCCAGGTCGGCGAGGGCCCCAGTGGGAGCGAGGCGCCGCGGGTCCAACTCCTGGGCGCCGGGGCCATACTGCGCGAGGCCCTGGCGGCGGCGGACCTGCTGGCCCGGGACTTCGGCGTAGCCGCCGATGTCTGGAGCGTCACCAGCTTCAACGAGCTGCACCGGGAGGGCGTGGACTGCGAGCGCTGGAACCTGCTTCACCCGGAGGCGGAGCCCAGGGTGAGCTATGTCGCCCAGTGCCTGGCCGGGGCCCGGGGCCCGGCCGTGGCCGCCACCGACTACATCCGCACCTACGCCGAGCAGATCCGCTCCCTGGTGGGGCGCCGCTACAGCGTGCTCGGTACCGACGGCTTCGGGCGCAGCGACATGCGCAGCCAGTTGCGCAAGTTCTTCGAGGTCAACCGCTACTACATAGCCCTGGCGGCCCTCAAGGCCCTGGCGGATGAGGGTGAGATCCCCGCCGCCCGGGTGGCCGAGGCCATCGCCAAGTACCGCATCGACCCGGCCAAGCCGAACCCGGCGACGGTCTGAGCAGGACCCCGGAGGACGCAAACGTGGCAAACATCGAAGACATCCTGGTCCCCGACATCGGGGACTTTCACGGGGTCGCGGTCATCGAGATCCTGGTCAAGCCGGGCGACCGCATCCAGGCCGAGCAGTCCCTGGTGACCCTGGAGAGCGACAAGGCGACCATGGAGATCCCTGCCCCCCGCGGCGGGGTGGTGCGCGAGATCAAGCTCAAGATCGGCGATACCCTCAATGCCGGGGACCTGATCCTGACCCTGGAGGGGGACGGGGCCGATGCGCCCGGGTCGGACCTGGCGGCGGAACCGGCACCGGCACCGGCACCGGAACTGGAACCGGCACTGGCACCCAAGGCGCCCGCGCCGGCTCCAGTCGCCGCCAGCCCCAAGCCGGCACCTCAGCCGCCACCCGAGCCGGTCGCCGCGACCGGCGGCGAGCCCGTCCCGGTGCGGCTCCCGGATGTGGGCGACTACCACGACATCCCCGTCGTCGAGGTCCTGGTGGCACCCGGGGATCGGGTGACGGCCGAGCAGTCGGTCCTGACCCTGGAGAGCGACAAGGCGACCATGGAGATCCCGGTCCCCCAGGCGGGGACCGTGGTGGAGGTCCTGGTCAAGGTCGGCGACAAGCTCAACCGCGACGACCTGCTGCTGACCTTGGTGCCGGAGGGCGCCGCGGCTCCGTTCGCAGCCCAGGCCGCGGCCCAGGCCCCCAAGGCCGCCCCGGCCACGGCAGCCCCGACCCCGGCCGCCCCGCCCGCCGCGACACCTGCCCCCGTCGCGGCTGCCACCGCGCCCAACCCGGCACCCAACCCCGTATCCGGCCCTCAGGCGAGTCGCGAGCCCATCCCCGTGCACCTGCCGGATGTGGGGGACTTCCACGACATCCCGGTGATCGAGGTCCTGGTCGCCCCCGGCGACCGGGTGGAGGTCGAGCAGACCTTCCTCACCCTGGAGAGCGACAAGGCGACCATGGAGATCCCGGTCCCCCAGGCCGGGGTGGTCTGGGAGGTCACGGTCAAGGTCGGCGACAAGCTCAACCGCGGCGACGTGCTGCTGACCCTGATCCCGGACCAGGCCGTGACGGCCGAGGACCCCGCCCACCCGCCGGGGCTGATCGAGGCCCCGCTCACTGTCCCTGCCCCCAAGGATGCCGCCGGGCTGTCGGCCGAGCGCAGGCCCGGGGAGAAGGAGCGGGCCCGGGCCCCGATAGTCCCGCGCCCGGCGGACATGGCCGCCATCGCCACCGGTCGCACACCCCACGCCAGCCCGGCGGTACGCCGCTTCGCCCGGGAGCTGGGCGTGGATCTGCACCAGGTCAAGGGGTCAGGCCCCAAGGGTCGCATCCTCAAGGGCGACGTGCAGGGCTTCGTCAAGCAGGCCCTGAGCCAGGGCGGCGCCCCGGCGGCGGCCTCGCCTTTCGCCCTGCCCCCCGCGCCTGTGGTGGACTTCGCCCAATTCGGCCCGGTGGAGACCGTCGCCCTGTCGCGCATCAAGCGCCTGAGCGGGGCCCATCTGCACCGCTGCTGGCTGGGCATACCCCATGTCACCCAGTTCGACGAGGCCGACATCACCGAGCTGGACGCCTTCCGCCAGGCCCAGAAGGACGCTGCCTCGGCCCAGGGGGTCAAGCTCACCTTCCTGCCCCTGCTGCTCAAGGCCGTCGCCCACGCCCTGGGGCTGATGCCGACCCTGAAGGCATCCCTTGCCCCGGACGGCGAGTCCCTGGTGCTCAAGGGCTACACCCATATCGGCGTGGCCGTGAACACCGACAACGGCCTGGTGGTGCCGGTGGTCCGTGATGTGGACAAGAAGGGCATCTACCAGCTTGCACGGGAGCTCGCGGAACTGAGCGCCAAGGCCCGCTCCGGTAAGCTCCTGCCTGGGGACATGCAGGGCGGCTGCTTCTCCGTCTCCAGCCTGGGGGGCATCGGCGGGACTGCCTTCACGCCCATCGTCAACGCCCCCGAGGTCGCCATCCTGGGCGTCTCCCGCTCCAGCCTGAAGCCGGTGTGGGACGGACAGCAGTTCGCCCCAAGGCTCATGCTGCCCCTGTCCCTGTCCTACGACCACCGGGTGGTGGACGGGGCCGAGGCGGCGCGCTTCACCAACCTGCTCGGCGGGCTGCTGGGGGACATTCGGCGGGTGTTGCTGTAGGGCGGAACCAGGGATGGCACTTGGTGCCGCGTTTCCGTGAGATGCGCCCATCCGTCGTCCCGGCAGGATGCCGGGACCCAGGGCCACGGACGGTAGCCTGATGGTCCCAAGGGACTCGCAGTTCGTAGGGAAGACAAACGACCGGGAGGAAATGACCCGGGCCTTGCCAGCACGTCCAGCAGGAAGTCGGTCGTCAGCTTGCCGGCCCCGGTGATCGCAACCTATCCCGGCCATGCTGTCGCCATCCTGCCCACGGAGCCCCTCCACCATGAGAACCTTTGCCTGTCAGGCCTGCGGCCAGCCGGTCTATTTCGAGAACGTGGTCTGTAACCACTGCGGGGCCACCCTCGGCTTCCTGCCCGACGAACTGCGCCTGACCGCCGTGACTGAAGGGCCGGAGGGGGTCTGGACCCAGGTGCCGCCGAGCGCCAAGCTCCACAGGCCGGGGTTCCTGACCCGACTGATGAGCCGCCGCCCTGAGACCCCAGACGCCGCCCAGGCCGACCCGCGGCCCTTGCGCAAGTGCGCCAACTACGCCGAGCACAATGTGTGCAACTGGATGGTCCCGGCCGATAGCGACGAGCCCCTGTGCCCGGCCTGCCGCCCCAACCGCACCATCCCCAACCTGGACCGCCCCGGGTATGTGGAGAAGTGGTACCGCATTGAGCGCGGCAAGCGCCGCACCTTCTACGGTCTCATGCGCCTGGGCCTGCCGATCATCACCCGCGACCAGGACCCGGAGCACGGGCTGGCCTTCGACTTCCTCTCCAGCCAGGACGCCCCCCCGGATCAGCCGATCCTCACCGGGCATGCCAACGGACTGATTACGCTGAATATCGACGAGGCCGACCCGGTCAAGCGCGAGCGCATGCGGGTGGACATGGACGAGACCTACCGCACCCTGGTGGGCCACTTCCGCCACGAAATCGGGCACTACTATTGGGACCTGCTGATCGCCCAGGGCGGGCGACTGGACGGCTTTCGCGCCCTGTTCGGCGACGAGAGTCAGGACTACGGGGAGGCCCTGGAGGACCACTACCGGAACGGCCCGCCGCCGGACTGGCAGGACCGCTTCATCACGACCTATGCCAGCAGCCACCCCTGGGAGGACTGGGCCGAGACCTGGGCCCACTACCTGCACATCACCGACACCCTGGAGACCGCCGCCCACTTCGGACTGGAGGTGGCCCGGCGCATGCCCGACGGCAGCGTTCAGGAGGCCGACCCGGAGTTCGACCCCTACGATATCGCCGACTTCCGGCCCATCATCGACAACTGGCTACCCATCACCTTCGCCATGAACAGCCTCAACCGCAGCATGGGGCAGCAGGACCTGTACCCCTTTGTCCTGTCCCAGCCGGCCATCGACAAACTGGCCTATGTGCACGGGGTGATTCGGGAGGCGGCGGGGCGGTGAGGCTTGGGGCGGGGCGGCGGTGCCTGCCGGTGTCGCCCCTCGCCCCAAGCCTCAGGGCCTATCAGGCCCCAAAGAAGGTCCGCGCCAGGATGGTGATGATGTGGGAGAAGGACCGCACCGCGTCCAGGGGCACGCCCTTGCCGGTCAGGGTCCCGCTGATCTTGGTGTGGGAGGGCAGGCGCTCGGTCTTGCCGTCCACCACCGTCTCGACGTACTGGCTCTCGTCCATGACCAGGGTGCCGGTGATCCCGTCTGCGGTGGAGAACATGTCCCCATCGCCGGTGGGGTCGGCGAACATGGCGTCATCGCCACTGGCCTCGGCACTCGGCAGGGTCAGCAGCAGGTTGTACTGGGTGCGGTCCTTGGCCCCGGGGGTGTCGATCCAGGGCATGTTGCCCTTGAGCGCATAGGTCTTGCCGGCGCAGGTCGCCGTCAGGTCCATGAACCAGCTCTCAGACTGGTAGGCGAAGGCCATGCTGCCGCGCCAGTTGCACCCCTTGTCGCTGGCAAAGCCCGCGGAGGGGATGAACAGGTCTGGCATTTCCACCGTGTCCACCCGGGTGTCCACCAGGCTTCCGCCGGCCCCGGCCTGGGTCTTGAGGTGCTTGAGGACCGCGTCCTTGAGGGTGCCGGCGGTGGGCGAAGGGTTCTCGGGCTTGAGCTTGATCACCCCGGTCAGGCTGCCGGCGGAGGCTTGCACCTTGCCCACGGGCAGGTAATTCACCAGGACCTTGGACATGTCCGTCGCCCCGTCGGGCTGGACCACGAAGCCGCCGGTGTACTGGGTGCGGGGGAATTTCTCGGCCGGGTTGCGCGGGTTGATGATGGTGCCGCTGCCGGTGACCGCACACTCCTCGTTGGCCTTGATCAGGCCGCCCAATGCGTTGCGCCCGGCCTTGCACTCCAGGTTGAAGCTGGTGACTATCTGGGCGTCGGATAGGGTGAGCTTGAACTTGTCGAGCTGCTTGGCATCCTTCAGCGACGGCATGTTGGCCTCGCCGGCAAAGGAGACAGCGGCGGGGGCCTCGTCGGCGGCATAGACCGGGCCGGTGGACAGGCCGAACATGGCCATTGCCAGGACTGCGATGGGGGTGGAGACCTTCATGTTGTTGCCCTCTCGATTGTGCTGCTTGGGTAGGGACAGGGTCTCGGCCTTGGCCGACCGGGACTGTCGCCACGTGGTGACCGGGGATCGCGTTCGGAACAGGCCCGGACCCCGGAGCGCTCGCAGTCTAGCATCCTGGGGGCGGCATGCCCGTGTCGCGGGCGGCGCGCACGTCGGACCTGTGCGCCAGGGCGTCGCCCCGGGGCATCGAGGGCAAGCACGGGGTTGAATGTGATGCCGGCTACCTACAAACTCCGCGCGTCTGAGACCCACCCCATCAACTCTCCGGAGCCCATGCCCATGAACTGGAAAGAACAGCTCGACAATGCCATCGCCTCGATCAAGGAGGCGGCTACCAGCGCCCAGGCCCAGGACTTCGCCGCCAAGGCCAAGGAGACCGCCACGGCCCTGGCCCACAAGGTCCGCGAGGGCGCGGTCGGTGCGGCGGACGCCCTGGTGGAGGCCAATCGGGACCCCTCGGTCCTGACGGTACGCTTCCTCAACGCCGATCTGTCCGTGCTGTCGCCATCCGAGGGCATCTCCATCACCCGCCCGGATGCCGCCACCCTGGTGGTCGCCGACGGTCAGGGCAACGGCCTGGTCATCAACGCCGCCGCTGATCCGGCCTTTGTGGCCGAACTGATCGGGACCGTGGCGCGGGTAAGCGGCAACACCTTCGACCTGGGCCCCGAGGACGGGATCAACCTGGTGGTTACGAAGTTCTGAACCAGGGGCCCGCGCCAAAGAA
>DYRB01000124.1:0-2174 GCA_020718945.1 Lamprocystis purpurea
GGGCCTGCTTACCCACCAGGGCGCGCAGCCGGCGGATGATCTCCCCGGCCCGGCGGGCCTGGCTGGTGATCTGCCCCATAGCCTCCACCAGGGGGGCTGGGTCATGGGTCCCGCCCTGGAGCCGGCGACTGGCCCCGCTGGCGTAGTTGGCGATGGCCGCCAGGGGCTGATTCAGTTCATGGGCCATGCCGGTCGCGACCTCACCCATGGTGCTGAGGCGACAGACATGGACCAGTTCGGCCTGATGCTGACGTGCCTCCTGCTCGGCACGGCGCACCGCGGTGATATCGCGGGCATAGAGGTTGACGTAGGCCGACTCCGGGATAGGGGCGAACAGAATGGCGTAGACGCGCCCTCCAAGGTCCCATTCCTGCTCCCGCGCGCGCCGCTGCGCCAGGGCCGCGGTGGCCACCTCGGACCACTCCGCCGGCAGCGCCTGACCCTGGGACCTGTCCAGAGCGGCCAACAGGCCTTGGCTGGCGGGGTTGGCGTAGGTGATGACCGCATCTGCGGTCACCCGCAGGATGGGGTTGGGGCTCTCCCCGGCGAAGCGGGCGAGGCTCTCGATCTGGCGCTCGGCCTGGCGACGCTGGGTGATGTCGTGGATGTAGAGGGTGTAGTACAGCTCCCGGTCGAGGTTGATGGGGACTATGGACAACTCCACCGGGATGGCCGCCCCATCGGCGCTCAGGGCGGTGAGCTCGCGCCGGGTCGGCGGCTCCCCGCCGACGCGCCGGGCCCGGCGCGATTCTTCCAGGAGCCGGCGGAACAGGTCCCGGTCCGCCGCGGCCACATAGACCTCCACGAACACCCGCCCCAGGGTCTCCTGGCGGGAGAAACCCAGGGCGCGCTCGGCCGTGGGATTGAGCTCGATGACCTCGCCGCGCCTGTTGAGGGTGACGATGGAGTCCAGGGACGCCTCCATCATGGCCGCCTTGAGGGCCTCGCTCTCGCGCATCTCGCTCTCGTGACGGCGGCTCATCTCCTCCCGGGCCTTGAGCACCAACTGGGTGAAGTGCTTGATCCACTCCTCCAGCAGGAGCAACTGGTTACCGCTGCGCTGGAAGTTCGGCTCGGCGATGCCCAGCGCCCGCTGGGAGAAGCGCGACATGCGCTTGAGCACCTTGTTCAGCCGGGTCGAGATCAGGTACACGATCAGGGTGAAGACCAGGATGAACACCAGGGCCGCGATGGTGCGCTGGCGCCGCTCCAGGTCGCGCACCCGGGCGGTCATCTTCTTCACGCTATCGTGGGGAATGAAAGTGGCAAACAGCAGGTTCCAATCCGTCCCCTCATAGGCGGACAGGGATTGGGAGGTGATCAGGTAGCGGTCCTCCCATTGGTCCACCTGGGTCCCCGGCAGCAGTGCCGCCGGGTCCAGGCTGGCCAAGATGCGCTGCTCGTCCGGGTCCACCAGGGCGACCAGGACCTGACCCGGGATGACCCCGCGCTGGGAGGCACGGAGGAAGGCGTCATTCACCGGCACCATCACCACCAGGCTCCCCATGGGGTAGCCACTGGTATCCTCCACCGCGTCGCTGACCAGCAGATAGGGCTGGTCGCCGTAGCGGGTCAGCACGGCGCGCGCCTGCCCGTCCTGGGGCAACAGGTGTTCGCTCACCCCCTTGGCCAGTTCCGCCGGGAGATCGACCCCGCCGGCCTGGTAGACCTCACGCACCTGGCCCCGGGTATCGGCCAGCAATACCAGGCTGGGAGGCGACAACCCGTTGCGCTCGAAGAAGTCCGGCAACCAGAAGGGCGGAAAGACCCGGTACACCACCGGCTCGACGACCTTCTGCCCGGACCAGAACAGGGGCTCCAGGTACTCCGCCAGGCGCCGGTGGTTGGCCAGCAATCGGGTGGTGGCGGTGTAGTCGGCCATGTACTGGTCGAAGCGGATCAGACTCTCCCGGGAGCGCAGGTCGAGCTGGGTCTGGAGGTCGTTACCGAAGATCCGGCGGATCTTATCGCTCTGCACCTGATCGAGCACCGCCCACACCGTGAACCCGGCCAGCAGGGCCACCAGCATGGCCACCACCGGCATGGGCGTGACCCGCAGCAGCCGGTAAACGAAAGACCGACGATGCCCCTCGCCGGGCGAGGCGCCACTGCCGCGCAGCCTCCGGGAGAGACGGCGCAGGGGCCCCAGGCCCAGGGCGAGCAGGTCCTTGATC
>DYRB01000124.1:2274-7832 GCA_020718945.1 Lamprocystis purpurea
GGGCCCCAGGCCCAGGGCGAGCAGGTCCTTGATCTTCACCCAGAACCTCAGGTCTTGATGCCCACCCCGCGCCCCAGCAGGTGCAAGCTAAGCGCCGCGAGCACCGCGATGAAGCCGAGGATGATGGCAAAGGCGATCCACAGGGGGATGTCGCTCACCCCCTGGAGCCCGTAGCGGAAGGCGTTGACCATGTACAGCACCGGGTTGGCCAGGGACAGGCTGTGCCAGGGCTCCGGGAGCAGGTCTATGGAGTAGAAGACCCCGCCCAGGTAGGTCAGAGGGGTCAAGACGAAGGTCGGGATGATGGAGATGTCGTCGAAGCTGTTGGCGTAGACCGCGTTGATGAAGCCCCCCAGGGAGAACAGGATAGCGGTCAGGGCAAACACCAGCAGCGAGATCCCAAAGCTGTGCACCTCGATGTCGGTGAAGGCCAGGGCCACCAGGGACACGGCGATGCCCACAATGAGCCCGCGGGCCAGGCCGCCGGTCACATAGCCCGCCAGGATCACCCAGTTGGGCGTCGGCGACACCAGCAACTCCTCGATATAGCGGGAGAACTTGCTGCTGTAGAAAGACGAGACCACATTGGCATAGGCATTGGTGATCACCGCCATGAGCACCAGCCCTGGGACAATGAAGTCCAGGTAACCGAGCCCCTGCATGGGCCCGATGCGCTCCCCGATGAGCTTGCCGAAGATCAGGAAGTACAGGGCCGTGGAGATGGCCGCCGGGAGTATGGTCTGCACCCAGATGCGGGTGAAGCGCAGCACCTCCTTGACCAGGATGGTGTTGTAGGCGACCCAGTAGCGATGCCAGCGGTTCATGCCTGCCCCTCCCCCGGTGTCGCGGCCTCGTCCACCATCTCCAGAAACAGCCGCTCCAGGCGGTTCTGCTTGTTGCGCAGGCTGATCACCTCGATACCGTTGCGCGACAGGGCTGCAAACAGGCCGTTGATGGTGTGCTCGCGGCTCACCTCCACCTCCAGGGTGCAGTCGTCCACATGCTGGAAGACGAAGCCGCCCAGTTCCGGCAGGTCCGCCACCCGGCCCTTGAGGTTCAGAACGAAGGTCTCGGTGCGCAGCCGCCGCAGCAGGTCGCCGATGTCCGCCCGCTCGGCGATCTGGCCGTGATTAATGATGGCCACATTGCGACAGAGGCTCTCGGCCTCCTCCAGGTAATGGGTGGTCAGGATGATGGTGGTACCCGCCCTGTTGATGTCCTTGAGGAAGGACCACATGGAACGGCGGATCTCGATGTCCACCCCGGCGGTGGGCTCGTCCAAGATCAGCAGGCGGGGCTCATGCACCAGGGCGCGGGCGATCATCAGCCGCCGCTTCATACCCCCGGAAAGCTTGCGCATCTCCGTATCGCGCCGGTCCCACAGATCGAGCTGGCGCAGGTAGCGCTCGGCCCGCACCAGGGCCTCCCGGCGCGGCACCCCGTAGTAGCCGGCCTGATTGACCACCACCTCCAGTACGGGCAGGAACAGGTTGAAATTGAACTCCTGGGGGACCAGGCCCAGGCAGCCCTTGACCGCCTCCGGGTCCAGGTCCAGGTCGTGGCCGAAGACCTCCACCCGCCCGGAGGTCTTGTTGACCAGGGAGGCGACGATGCTGATCAGGGTGGACTTGCCCGCCCCGTTGGGGCCGAGCAGGGCGAAGAAGTCCCCCGCCTCCACGGTCAGGTCCACCCCCTTGAGGGCCTGAAGGCCGCCCCGGTAGGTCTTGGTGAGTTGGGAAAGGGCCAGGGCGGGCATACAGAAACCAGGCGGGTGCGGTCGGGACGGAGGAAAGCCGGTAAGCTAGCGAGGCGCCGCCGAAATGGCAAGGAAGGGACGTCGGCCGACTTCGTGGGAGCGCCGCCTCGGCGCGACGGAGCGTCTTCCAGACCAAATCCTGTCCACTTGATCTCCATCGACACCGCCCGCCCCAAGTTGGCCCCATGGACCTGACCCTGACCCTGTTCGCCGTCGCCACAGTCGCCGGCCTGGTGGACGCCATCGCCGGCGGCGGCGGGCTGATCACGGTCCCGGCCCTGCTCTGGGCGGGGCTCGACCCCCTCGCCGCCCTGGCCACCAACAAGGCCCAGGGGGTCTTCGGCAGCGGGGCCGCCACCCTGCACTTCGCCCGCCTGGGGGCCCTCGACCTGGTCCGGGCCTGGCCCGCGGTGGTCTGCACCTTCCTCGGTGCTTCGGCCGGCACCCTAACGGTGCGCTACCTGGGCGGCGAGAGCCTGGGCCGCCTGATCCCCCTGCTGCTCATTGCCTTCGCCCTGTACTTCCTGGTCTCGCCCCGGGTCTCGGACTTAGACAGCCACAGGCGCATGAGCGACCTGGCCTTCGCCCTCCTGATCGGGACCGGGGTCGGCTTCTACGATGGCTTCTTCGGCCCCGGGACCGGGACCTTCTTCGCCATGGGCTATGTCGCCCTGCTCGGCTACAACTTGCGGCGCGCCACCGCCCACACCAAGCTGCTCAACTTCGCCAGCAACCTGGCGGCCCTGCTGTTCTTTCTGTCCGGCGGGCACGTCGCCTGGGCGCTCGCCCTGCCCATGGCCGCCGGACAGTTCATCGGCGCCTGGCTCGGGGCCCACCTGGTGCTGCGGCATGGGACCTGGCTGATCCGCCCGGTGCTGGTCCTGGCGGCGGTGGCGGTATCGGTGAAGCTGCTGGTAGGGCATTAGTCACTGCGCCGGTATATGCTCCGCGCCGCAGGGGGCTGGCCGACGGGTCTGAGCCCTGCCCTGCCCTGCCCTGCCCCGGCCCCAGTACCAAGCTTCCAATCGGAGTGTGCCCCATGGTCCTGCTACAACTCGCCCTAGGTTTCGTCCTGCTCACCGCCGGGGCCGAGGCCCTGGTGCGCGGTGCCTCGGCCATCGCTACCCGACTGGGCATACCGCCCTTGGTGGTGGGGCTGACCGTGGTCGCCTTCGGCACCAGCGCCCCGGAGTTCGCCGTCAGCCTGGGGGCCGCCTGGTCCGGTCAAGCGGACCTGGCCCTGGGCAACGTGGTCGGCAGCAACATCTTCAACATCCTGTTCATCCTCGGCCTCTCCGCCCTGATCGCGCCCCTGACCATTCACATCCAACTGATCCGGATCGATATCCCGCTGATGATCGGGGCCTCGGTCCTGACCCTGGTCTTCGCCCTCGATGGACGCATAGGCCGCCTCGACGGGGCCGTGCTGTTCGGCCTGCTGCTGTTCTACATCGCCTTCCAGGTCCGTCAGGCGCGGCGCGGGGCGCAAGACCAGGCCGCGGAGGCCCCGGTGACCAGCGGGCCCTGGTGGCTCGACCCCCTGCTGGTGGTCGGCGGGCTGGCCGTGCTGGTGCTGGGGTCGCAACTGCTGGTCAGCGCCGCGGTGGCCATAGCCCAGGCCCTGGGGGTCAGCGAGCTGGTCATAGGCCTGACCATAGTTGCCATCGGGACCTCCCTGCCCGAGGTTGCCACCTCGGTGATCGCGACCCTGCGCGGCCAGCGGGACATCGCCGTGGGCAATGCGGTGGGCAGCAGCGTCTTCAACCTGCTCGGGGTCCTGGGGCTGACCAGCCTGGTCGCCCCGGACGGGGTCGCGGTGGCCGACCAGGCCCTGCAATTCGACCTCCCGGTGATGCTCGCCACCGCGGTCGCCTGCCTGCCCATCTTCATCATCGGACAGGAGATCAGCCGTTGGGAGGGCGCGCTCTTCCTCGCCTACTACGTCGCCTACACCGCCTATGCCATCCTCGCCGCCCTGCACCATGCCGCCCTGGCCGCCTACAGCACCACCATGCTGTGGTTTGTCCTCCCGCTGACCTGTGTCACCCTGGCCGTGCTGTTCGCCCGGGACCGGCTGAGGGCGCGCAACGGCGGACCGGCCGCCTGACCGGCAGACGGATGGCCGGTCGATCCGGACCGCGCAGGGATGCCATTCCCAGGGACATTCCGGCATGATGCCGACCGCCAAAGTGCAGCAGCCAAGCCAACCTCACCAGGAGATCAAGACCCCATGAATCGAGCGACAGCGGCCATCCTCGCAAGCAGCCTCAGCCTGTCGGCCTGGGCCGCCCCCGATCAACCCGTTGAGATCAACACCGACGCCGACCGGCTCAACTACACCATCGGCTACCAGATCGGCGGCGAGTTCAAAGGGCAGCCAAAGTCCTTCAATCCCGACATCCTGATGCGCGGCATCCAGGACGCCCTCTCCGGGGCCCAGCCCCAGATCACCGTCGAGCAGATGCGCACCAGCCTCACGGAGCTGAAGCGGCAGGCACAGGCTCAGGCACAGGCCGAACGCAAGGCCGCCCTGGACCGCATGGTCGCCGAGGGCAAGGCGTTCCTGGCGGAGAACGCCAAGAAGGACGGGGTCGTCACCCTGCCGAGCGGGCTCCAGTACAAGGTGGTCGAACCCGGTACCGGCAAGTCCCCCAGCGCCGCCGACACCGTCACCGTGGACTACCGCGGCACCTTCATCGACGGCACCGAGTTCGACAGCTCCTACAAACGCGGCGAGCCCACCAGCTTCCCCGTCGAGGGCGTCATCCCCGGCTGGGTCGAGGCCCTCCAACTCATGAAGGAGGGCGCCCAGTGGCAACTCTTCATCCCGCCGGAACTCGCCTACGGCAGCCGCGGCCAGATGGCCGGGCGCACCCTGGTCTTCGATGTCACTCTGAAGGCCGTCGCCACGACCCAGCCGGAAGAGGACCCCCCGGTCGAGTTCAACGATGCCTCGGCTAAGCCCGACAAGTCGTCTGGGGCGGCGCCTCAGTAGCCAGGCCCAATCCCGGCGCGGGCCAACCCCCGCACCGGGGCCAGTCTGCCCACCCACACCCGCCGGCCGCGCAGGGAGCCAAGCCGTCCCGGCGGTCGTATCCGGAGCGCGAACCTAGTACAGCCGCGCCCAAGCACCGGCAACATAACCCGATGCTCGGCGCGGTCCACAGAGGGCACATGGGCCAGGGGCGCGGACCACTGGCCGCGCCAGCATCATGCCGGCGACGGGTCACCCGGCGTCCCGCCGGGGGTATGACGCTGGCCGCGCTAAGCCGCGACTCCCAGAGTCGGCTGACGAGACTTGCCAAGTCTCGGGAGCTTCGCGACCACAAGGTCGAGTCTCCGGTTGCTCGATGTTTCCGTGAGTTACGCGCAGCTGTACTAGGGACCGGCCACCCAAGCCGTCGTCCCGGCAGGATGCCGGGACCCAGAGCCAGGGAAGGCATGCGGCGACCCAGGCGAGGTATAGCACCAATCACCTTCGAAACTACCTGCTACTATCCTCGTCGTTTCAATCCATTCCCCGCCCACTGCACGGGCGCTGCCTCTGCTGCTTCAACCCGCCGCTGGCGGGCATCATGTGTGAATCCACGCCCGGCCAATTGGCCGGGCGATCCCTCGGGCTCTTCCACCGGCAGATCAAGGCGCGGATAGTTTCAATCCACGCCCGGCCAATTGGCCGGGCGATCCCAAAGCCTCTCTCGACGATGCGTTGGGTACTTTCGTTTCAATCCACGCCCGGCCAATTGGCCGGGCGATCCCAGGTGAGACATGGCGTATCCCCCAGGATTTCCGTGTTTCAATC
>DYRB01000125.1:0-3088 GCA_020718945.1 Lamprocystis purpurea
CTGAGGCACAACCTCGCTAGTGATACTGCTCGGTGGTGTAGTGTCCCGGCTCGTTGCGCCGGTGGCGGCGCATGCCCCGGGCCTCCAGGAAGTCCCGGACCTGCTTGATCATGTCCGACTGACCGCACAGCATCAGGTGGCTGTGCTCGGCCTCTATGGCCACCCCGGCCTGTCCCTCGATCTGCCCGGACTCCAGCAGGGGCGGGATGCGCCCATGGAGCATGCCCTCGCGGTGCTCCCGGCTCAGGGCTGGGATGAAGCGGAAGCGCTCACCCTGGGCGTCGCTCAGGGCCCCGAGGGTCTCGGCGTAGGTCAGCTCGTCGGCGCTGCGCACCCCGTGGACCAGGAAGACCCGCTCGAAGCGCTCCCAGGGCTCGGCGGTGCGCAGTATGGACAGGTAGACCCCCAGGGCGGTGCCGGTGGCGATCAGCCACAGGTCACGGGCCGCGGGCATGGCCTCCAGGGTGAAAATGCCGCTTGCCTTGGCGCTGATCCAGATCGGGTCCCCCGGGCTCAGGTCCGAGAGCCGCGGGGTCAGGGGCCCCTCCGGGATGGCGTTGAAGTAGATCTCCAGCGGGCGGTCCTGGGGCGGGTTGACCAGGGAATAGGGCCGCCCGACCCGTTCCTCGCCGATGTCCAGGGCCACCTGGGTGAACTGGCCGGCCTTGAATGCCTCCACCTCAGCCTCGAATTGCATGCTGTAGAGGCGGTGATTCCACTGCCGTTTGGCGACGACGCGCCCCTTGACCCAGTCTTTCACGGACGTCTTCTCCTGTAGCGGATGTCTGAAACCTTGCTGCTCGGGGCGCAACATCGGTCCGCGATCAGGGGTTTCAAAGGCCGCGGGGCCCTAACCCGAAGAAGAGGAGTCCAGCCGCAAATGAACGCAAATAGACGCAAATGGACGAGGCCTTGGTATCGGGCTCCGATTTGTCCCGCGGATAATCCGCCGACTCTGCCTAACTGGCTGGCCCATTTGCGTAAATTTGCGTAATTTGCGGCCGAATTATTCTTTCTAGGGTGAGCCATCAGGCGGCGCCCTCCTAGCTCAGCATCACGCCCGGAGACCACCCCATGCACACCCTGACCACCCTGCTGACCCTGGGCACATTACTCGGCGCCGGCCAGGCCGCCGCGGCCTGCCCCCCGGCCCTGGACTTCGAGGTCCGCCGGCTGGCCTCCGACGAGCGGGTCAACCTCTGTCAGGCCTACCAGGGCAAGGTCGTCCTGATCGTCAACACGGCCAGCAAGTGCGGCTTCACCGGCCAGTACGAGGGGCTCGAGGCCCTGTACCACAAGTACAAGGACCGCGGCTTGGTGGTCCTCGGCTTCCCGTCCAACGACTTCATGGGCCAGGAGCCGGGCACCGAGGCGGAGATCAAGGAGTTCTGCCGCCTGACCTATTCGGTGGAGTTCCCCATGTTCGAGAAGACCCAGGTGGCCAAGGGCAAGGCCGGTCCCCTGTTCCAGCGCCTGGCGGAACTGGGCGGCGGCTACCCGCGTTGGAACTTCTACAAGTACCTGATCGACCGCCAGGGCAACCTGGTGGACACCTGGTCCAGCTTCACCTCCCCGGAGAGCGGCAAGCTGGTGGACGCCATAGAGCGCCTGCTGTGACCGCCCCGGCGAGCGGGCCCCCGCTGGCCTTCGGGCTCATAGTGGTGGCCGATGAGGTCCTGGCCGGGGGGCGCAGTGACGCCCACCTGCCCCACTTCAAGGCCCTGCTCCAGGCCCGGGGCCACGGCCTGGCCTGGCACTGGCTGCTGCCGGACGACCCGCGGACCCTCACCGACCACCTGCGCTTCTCCCTGTCCAGGCCGGAACCGGTGTTCTGCTGCGGCGGCATAGGCGCCACCCCGGACGACCACACCCGCGCCTGTGCCGCCGCCGCGGCCGGGTTGCCGCTGACCCGTCACCCGGGCGCCGCCGCCCTGATCGAGGGGCGCTTCGGCGAGGGCGCCTACCCCCACCGCATCCTCATGGCCGACCTACCCGAGGGCTGCGACCTGATCGACAACCCCTACAACCGGTTCACACCGACTGCGCCCCCCCGGCACGCCTGGACCCTAATACCCTACCCCGGCCCCTGTGAACCCGTCCGCAACGCGCGGCATGGGACGGCCGCCGGGGCCGAAATGCCCCTCCCACCTGAGATGTGGTTTGCATTTCCACCTGGGGATGGTCCCTATACTTCCAGCCCAAACCCGGTAACCGGCAGGTCCCAGACCGCCACCAGGCCCAAGCGGCAAGAGGGATTACGGTGACATTGATACCCTTTGATCGGTACACCCAGGCGGGGGCGGCTCGGCAGTTGAAGCGGCGCCTGGGCCCCGAGCCGTCGCCCACCAACGACCCCGAGACCGTCATGCCCGAGGCCCCGGCCTTCGACACCGAGGGGCTGCTGGCCGCCTGCCGGGACCATCTGGCCCATGGCGTGGCCACGGCCTTCGCCGAAGACCTGGCCGGGGCCACCGCCAACCTGCTCTCCCTGGCGGACCGGGCCACCAACAGCGAGGTGCAGGGCCTCTACTGCGCCGCCCACGGCATCCTGACCCGCCATGGACAGCAGCTCTTGCAGCAGTTTCGCCAGGAATATGTGTCCGCCTGCACCAATGCCTTCCTCGCCCTGGACAGGCCCGCCCCGCCGCCCGAGGCCAAGGGATTCGGCGAACTGTCCCTGGTGGCCGAGGACGACTTCGAGCGCGAACTGACCATCGGCAAGCTGGCCTCCCGGGCCACCTATGCCTGCTCCCAGCAGCTCACCGCCCTGGACCGGCGCATCGCCGCCCTGCGCCAGGGCCGGCGCATCCCCCAGGAGGACAACCCGCTGCACCCCAAGACGGTATTCAGCGCCTTCCTCGCCGCCAGCCAGGCCCAGGGGGCCTGCGATCAGGTGGAACTGGCCCTGTTGCAGGAGTTCGGCCACCGCATCGGCGAGGCCCTGCCCCGGATCTATCAGGACATCAACCGCTATCTGGCTGAGCGCGACGTGTTGCCAGGAATCCCGCTCGGCGCCGCCGCCCCCTACGACACGGCCGCACCGCTCGCCGAGGACCTTGGCGGGGCCGGCCAGACAGCGAGCCAGACA
>DYRB01000125.1:3188-7830 GCA_020718945.1 Lamprocystis purpurea
GCCAGACAGCGAGCCAGACACCGACCCAGCCGCTGAACCAGACAGCGACCCCGGCGCCGACCGCGGTGCAGCCCCCGACGTCGCCCCAGGCGCCGACCGCCGCGCCCGCCGCCCCGACCCAGCCCCAGGCCGCCGAGCCCATCCCCCAGGACGTATTCGCCCAAATCGCCCGGAGCCTGATGGCGGCCCAGTATCAGTCCCAGGCCCCAACGCCGACCCAGGCCCCAACGCCGACCCAGGCCCCGACCCTGCCCCAGGCCATGCTACAGCCCCATGGCGTCCCCGATCTGGCCCCAGGCCCGGCCGCGGCCCAGCTCCTGGAGGCCCTGACCCAGTTGCAGCGCGGGGCGGCGGACGGCCGCCTGTTCCCGGGCCTGGACCCGCACCTGGCCGACCCGGGGGCCAGCGATCTGCTGCGTCAGATCCGCAGCACCCCGCTGATCGCCTGGTCGCACCCCATGGATGCCATCACCGTGGACGTGGTGGCCATGCTCTTCGACCTGCTGCTCAACGATCACGACCTGCCCGACGGCCTGCGCGCCCAGATCGGCCGGTTGCAGATCCCGGTCCTCAAGGTCGCCATGCTGGACAAGGGGTTCTTCTCCAACCGCCAGCACCCGGCCCGGCGCCTACTCGACGCCATCGCCGGTTCCGCCACAGGCTGGCAGGCAGAAGCCCTCCCGCGCCTGTTCGAGAAGGTCCGCGCCGTGTGCGACGCGGTGCTCGACGGCTTCGACCGGGACACGGGCATCTTCTCCGCCCAGCTCGGGGTCCTGACCCAGTTCCTCGCCGGCGAGGCCGAGCACGAGACCCCGATCCTGACCCGCAGGCGCGACGAGCTGGACCACGCCGAACGCAAGGCCCGGGTGCGCGAGGAAGTGACCGCTCAGATACAGCGCCACACCGCCCGCGGCGACCTGCCGGACCTGATCCGCGACTTCTTGGAGCGTTTCTGGCGGGTGGCCCTGGTGAAGGCCTGGCTGCGCCCCGGCGAGGGCGAGAGTGCCTGGCACGAAGCAGTGGCCGCCATGGACGACCTGGTGTGGAGCGTCGCCCCCAAGGGCAGCGCGGAAGAGCGTCGGCGCCTGTTCGAGGTCCTCCCGGTCCTGCTCAAGCGGCTGCGGGCTGGGCTTGCCTCGGTGGACCTGGACGACGAGTGGGACGGCTTCTTCACCCGACTGATCCGCATGCACGTCCAGGCGGTGCACCCGGACCCGACGGCGGCGGAGCGGCAGGAGGCCGCCGCGTCGGTGCGCCCTGAGCCCGACCCGACGATGCCCGCCGCTGTTGCGCCGACCGGGCCCCAGACCCCAGCCCAGGTCGAAGGCGAGGCCCAGGCCCAGGCCCAGCCCGAGGTCGAGCCCGAGGCGCCGCCCCAACCCGCCCCCCTTGGGCGCGACGGGCGCTACCTGGAAATGGCCCGCGGCCTGAACAAGGGGACCTGGATCGAGTTCCGCAGCAGCCGCGGGACCAAGCGGGCCCTGCGCCTGAACTGGGCCAGCCAGCAGCGCGGCGCCTACCTGTTCTCCAACCTCCAGGGGGACGACACCCTGATCGTGGCCACCACCCGGTTGGCGGAGCGGCTGCGCGACGGCACGGCGCGCATCCTGAGCGGCGACAGCGTCACCGAAAGGGCGGTCTCCCAGCTCCTGGTGAGCGTCAGACCCCGGTCGGGGTGGGACCAGGCTGCCGATTGAGACGCTGGGGCCAGGCCCGCCGGATAGCGTCCTCGGCCCTGGTTCCCGGCATCCTGCCGAGGACCAGCGGCAGTCCCAGATTTGGATGCCGGATCGGTGCCCGTGGGAGCGGCGCCTCGCCGCGACTGAGTCGCGTGGTGGCCACCGGGCTCGCCGAACGCCTAGTCAGGCCATCTTGGCCTGACACCCTCAGGGCTGGAAGCCCTGACTACGCAGCCGTGCGAGTTGCTGGTCGGGATTAGGATCAAGACCCCTAACCCTGGATGGCCTGGCGGGTTTGGACAGGCACCCGGCCTAGGCCCTTTCCACCGGGAAGGCCAGGACCCCGTCGATGTGGCCGGCCCCGGTCTTGACCATGAGCAGCCGGTCGAGCCCCAGGGCCACCCCGGAGGCGGCGGGCATACCGGCCCCCAGGGCGGCCAGGAATGCCTGATCCAGGGGCGGGGTGGCACGGGCGGTAGCGGCCCGTCGCCCCAGGTCCAGGGCGAAGCGACGGCGCTGCTCCGCCTCATCGGTCAGTTCGTGGAAGCCGTTGGCGAGCTCCATGCCCTCCAGGTACAGCTCGAAGCGCTCACCGGCCGGTTGGGGTCCGGGACGCACCCGGGCCAGGGCGGCCTGGCTGGGCGGGTAGTCGTAGACGAAGGTCATGCGGCCAAGGCCCAGGCCCGCCTCCAGGCAGTGGCTGAGCAGCAGGTCGAGCCAGCCGTCCAGATCCAGGGCGAGCCACTGCGCACCGCCGATGCCCTGCCCGGCGGCGACCCGGCGCAGGGTCTCGGTATCGGTGTGCCAGGGGTCCAGCCCCAGGCGGTCGTGGAACAGGTCCCGGTAGCTGATCTCTTCTGCGGCCAGCCCCGGGGCATCGAGCAGGGCGCGCACCAGGTCGGCGACCTCGGCCATCAGGGCGCGGTGGCCCCAGCCGGGTCTGTACCACTCCAGCAGGCTGAACTCGGGGTGATGCCGGGGCCCGCGCTCGCCGTCGCGAAAGACCTTGCAGACCTGGTAGATAGGCCCGCTGCCCGCGGCCAGGAGCCGCTTCATGGCGTACTCGGGGGAGGTCTGGAGATAGAGCGGCAGACCTCCGGGGTGACCGGGGCCGGCCCAGCGGGTGCTCAGGGAGTCGATGCCTAAGTCGCTGACCGCGGCGCGGGAGGCGATGGGGGTCTCGACCTCCAGCACCCCGCGCCCGGCGAAGAAGGCGCGGATGGCGGCGAGCATCCCGGCCCGGGCGACCAGGGCCTCGCGGGTAGCGCTGGGGCGCCAGGGGGTGGCGTCACTTGCCGACGCGGCCGACATACTCGCCGATGCGGGTGTCCACCTTGATCACCTCGCCGTTCTGCACGAACAGGGGCACGCGCACCACGGCCCCGGTCTCCAGGGTCGCTGGCTTGCCGCCGCCGCCGGAGGTGTCGCCCTTGAGCCCGGGGTCGGTCTCGACGATGGTCAGGGTGACGAAGTTCGGCGGCTCCACGCTCAAGGGGGCGCCGTTGTAGAGCGTCACGTTGCACAGGTCCTCCTCCTTGATCCACTTGGCCGCCTCGCCCACCGCATTGGCATCCGCGGTAAGCTGCTCGAAACTGGCGGGGTCCATGAAATGCCACTGCTCGCCGTCGTTGTACAGATACTGCATCTGGGTATCATGCACGTCGGCCGCCTCGGCCGTATCGCCGGACTTGAAGGTCCGCTCCACCACGCGCCCGGTCTTGAGGTTACGGACCTTGACCCGATTGAAGGCCTGGCCCTTACCCGGCTTGACGAACACGTTCTCGATGATGGCGTAAGGATCGCCGTCGAGCATGATCTTCATACCGCCGCGAAACTCACTGGTGCTGTAAAACGCCATGGCGCCCTCTGTGGACCTTGATTTAAAACGGCGCATGGTAGCGCGAAGCGGGCCGGGATGGCAGGGGCCGGACTGGAAACAGGACCTGCGCCAGGCCTTCACCCGACCGGCCGACCTGCGTGCCTTCCTCGGGCTGCCCGCGGCGGTGGCGAACGCGGACTCCGGGTTCGGCTTCCGCATGCGGGTCCCGCGTTGCTACGCGGCCCTGATGGAGCCCGGCAACCCGCAGGACCCATTGCTGCGCCAGGTCCTGCCCCAAGCCGCCGAGGCCGAAGTCCACCCGGGCTTCTCCCCCGACCCGGTGGGCGACGCCGCCGCGACCCTGGCCCCGGGCCTGCTCCAGAAGTACCGCGGCCGGGCCCTGCTGGTGACCACCCCGGCCTGCGCCATCCATTGCCGTTACTGCTTTCGCCGCCACTACCCCTATGGCAAGGGGGCCCTGGGGAGCGACGGCGGGGCGGCGGCCATCGCCGCCATCGCCGCCGACCCTGGGCTTCGGGAGGTCATCCTGAGCGGGGGCGATCCGCTCATGCGCGACGACGCGGACCTGGCCGAACTGATGGAGGCCCTGGCGGCCATCCCCCAGGTCGAGCGCCTGCGCATCCACACCCGCCTGCCCGTGGTCCTGCCGTCCCGGGTCACCCCGGCCCTGTGCCGGGTCCTGGGCGGCACCCGGCTGCCGGTGGTGGTGGTAATCCACGCCAACCACCCGCGGGAGTTGGGCGAGGCGGCAGGGGCGGCACTGGGGCGCCTGCGCCAGACCGGGGCGACCCTACTCAATCAGAGCGTCCTGCTGCGCGGGGTGAACGACGACCCGGCGACCCTGGCCGATTTGAGCGAGACCCTCTTCCGTCAGGGCGTAATGCCCTACTATCTGCACCTGCTGGACCGGGTGGCGGGGGCGGCGCACTTTGAGGTGGGCGAGGCGCAAGGGCTGGACCTGATGGGGGCCCTGCGGCTGCGCCTCCCCGGGTACCTGGTCCCGCGCCTGGTCAGAGAGGTGGCCGGGGCGGGCAGCAAGACCGCCATCGCCTGACCCCCGGCTGTTATCCTAGGAGCCTGTCGGACTTAGGGGGATCGACGCGAGGGAGTGGGAGAGCGAGGT
>DYRB01000126.1 GCA_020718945.1 Lamprocystis purpurea
CCGCTTGACCCAGTGCCGGACGGAGGCCGGCGCTCCGAGCCGGGCGCTCCCAGACGTCTCAGCCGGCCCGCTGGGTCGGCGCGGTTGCCGGCTGGGCCGGGGTGGCCACAGGCTCGGCTGGCTTAGACTCCGTGGGCTTAGACTCCGTGGGCTTGGGCTCCGTGGGCTTAGTCTGGGCCGCCGCGGCCGGCGGCTCGGCTGCCTTGGGTGCGGCTGAGGCCGGAGCAGCCGGAGCCTCGGCGGGCTTGGGCGCGGGCACAGGCGCGGCAACCACCGGCTGCGCCGGGGCGCTCGGCGGGCCGGCCGGTTGGACCGCCACCGCAGGAGGCGGCGGCGGCAGGGCCACCGGGGCCTGGGGCGGGGCCTGATAGGCCGGGACCTGAGGTGTCGGCAGGTAAACCGGCGCCAGCGCGGCGGGAGGGGCGACCGGGGCCGTTGCGACCGCAGGCTTGGCGGAAGCGGGGGCCGCCGCGAGGGGCGCTGGGCTGGCCGGGGACTGGACCGACGACTGGACCGACGACTGGGCTGAAGACTGGGCTGAAGACTGGGCCGGGACCGGCTCCGCGGCGGGCGCCGCAGCCGGCTCGGTGCGGGTCGCAATGGCCGGGGCCACCGGCGGCACGGGGTCGTGGGCCACGGCGGCGACCCTGGGCGCCTCTCGGGCCGGGGCCGCCGAGGTCGATTCGGTCATAGGCAGGGCCCCCAGGACCGGCTCCCCAGCCGGGGTCGCGGCGGCCACCACGGCCGCGGCGGCGGCCTGATCGTCGGGTTTGGCCGCGGGCTTGGCCACCGCCCTCGGCGCCGACGCCCGCTGCTGGGCCAGGTAGGCCGAATAGCTCGGGCCGTTGCCGACGATGCTCACCTGGGTGCCGACGCCCACATGGCGGAAGGCGATGGGGGCAAATGCCTTGGGCATGCGGATGCAGCCATGGGAGGCCGGCCGGCCCGGGTTGGGGATGGGGCCCGCGTGCATGCCGACCCCGTCGCCGGTCAGGCGCATGAAGTAGGGCATGTCCGCCCCGTCGAAGCGCGCCCCCGGGGGGATCGGCGTCTTGCCCATCTTGGCGTTGGAATTGATGACCTGGCCACCCTTGCCATAGACCTTGCCGTAGAGGTTGGACTCCTTATTAGCCACCTTCTCCTGCACCGAGAAGCTACCCACCGGGGTCGGATGCCCCTTGGTGCCAGAGGCGACATAGGTCCAGCCCACCTCCTTGTCGCCCTCGTAGAAGCGCGCCTTCTGGTCGTCCACGTCCACCACCACCCGGGTGACCGCCCGCCCTTCCCCGGTCCACTCATAGAGCTTGGTCTTCTGTCGCGGCTCCGGCGGGGGGGGCGGATCAGGAACGACCGGGGCGACTGCCACCGGCTGGGCCGCCTCGGCCGGGGCCTTGGCGTCGGCCTGAGGCTTGACGAGGGTCGAGCAGCCCGAGAGCAGACCGACGAGGAGCACAGCGGCGGCCGCGAGGCCCGCCGCCGGTGAAAAGGGCGTGGTGGGGAGGCTGGTATGCATGGGGTAACCGGGTCGGATGTTGCAGGCCTTAGGTGGTGGCGACGGAGGTCCCCCGGCGCCCTGGCAGGCAAGGGTAACTCAAAAGGGGTGAAGGGTTCATCCCAAGGCACGGGAAATCCGACGAATCCGAGCGCCGAAGGCAGCCCGGGAGTCCTTGCCAGCCTCGGGACAACTCCCTATACTCTCGCGTCCCCCGAGTAGACGCCGATCCAGACCATCCCAGGACCCGGTCGGTCCGCGCCCGGCAAGGCGCAACTCGTGGGGTGCTGTAAATGCCGATCCATCGGCGTTACCCAATACGGCCGATGTAGCTCAGTCGGTAGAGCAACTGATTCGTAATTAGTAGGTCCGCGGTTCGAATCCGCGCATCGGCTCCATCCAATCCACGGCCTGGGCGAAAACCGTCTGGGCCGTTTTCATTTGAGCAACCCAGGTGCCACGGGCTCGACATCTCTCCGTTGCTGAATGGGACATCGTCGGTCCATCCGACCCCCTCCCAACCAAGCCGGCCTTGTTGTGCACCCCCGCGCCTTTCCGGACACCCCCGGGACGCCCTCGCTACGGCCGGGATTGTTCACAACCCCTGAGGTCGAGGCCGCTGACAGGCCGCGACGGCAAGGGTCCGCCCCGCTCAGTCCCTGCCGCCCATACGGTGCTTGGCTGCAATAAAGGCCCCATGGGGCACATGCAGGAGTTCCGCGACCTTGCGCACCAGATGCTCTTCGTAGTGGTGCAGTTCGGCGTCGGCGTAGGCGACCCGCCAGAGTTGCTCGACCACCTGGGCCCTCTGCTCCGGGCCATAGTGCCGGTTGATCAGACTGGTGAACTGGTAGGAGGTATTGCTCGAAGAAGGTCGTGATTCCTGAAAGCAGGTGAATGGCCTCTTTGCGACCCCAAGCCCGGTACTTGTACCCGGGCATGCTACACCATCGGCACCGGCAACCAACCGCCGAGCAGGGGCAGGCCGCGGCCGGCCCGATCAGGGTCGCGGACAAGGCGGGGGAGCGATGGTCCACCGCGACAGCCGGACCCGGTCCAGCGACAATGCACCACCGATCACTCAGACCAGACCTCAACCCATGGACCTCGACCCCACCCTGACCCCCGGCCTGCCGCGACGCCTGGCTGCCCTGTTCTACGACGGGGTGCTCCTGTTCGCCCTCCTGCTGGTGGCCACCGGGGTGGCGATGGGGGTCCAGATGCTGGTGGTCGGGGGGCCCTCCCCGGTTCAGGGACAGTGGTTGCGCGCCTGGCTGTTCCTGGTGATCAGCGGATTCTTTGCGTACTTCTGGACCCACGGCGGCCAGACCCTGGGCATGAGCGCCTGGCGCCTGCGCCTGGTGCGCGCCGACGGGGGCAATCCGCGGCTGCCCGACGCCCTGCTGCGCCTGGCCTGTGCGACCATCGCCCTGGCCCCGGCTGGGCTCGGGCTCTGGTGGGTGCTGATCGATCCGAAGGGACTCGCCTGGCACGACCGCTGGTCGCGCACCCGGCTGATCCTGGTCCAGCCCCCGGCAAAGCCGGCCGGCACCCAGACCTGATCCCGGAAAAGACCGTTCAGCCTAAGAAGAGGAGTTGAGCCGCAAATGAACGCAAATGGACGCAAATCATCGAGGGGCCGGGGGCCGGGCCCGGCGCCCCCCGGGGTGACCCGAGGGGCATCACCAAGCCCCTGAACCATTTGCGTTCATTTGCGTTCATTTGCGGCCGGATTGGCTTGTGCAAGATCGACGCGACGCAACGATGGGGCTGCCCCGGACGTCGCTCCAAAGGGGACGCTCACCCCACCCGCCGCAGCACCAGCAGGGCCGCGCCCAGGAACAGCAGGGGCGGGGTGAAGGCGGCCACCACCGGGCTCAGGCCATAGAGCAGGGACAGGTAGGAGAAGGTGCGGCTGATCAGGTAGAAGACGATGCCCGCCACTATGCCCATGAAGACCCGGGCCCCGGTCCCGCTGGTGCGTGAGGAACCCATGAGCAGCGGGATGGCGACGAAGATCATGGCCAGGATCAGGAAGGGCTGGACCACTTTGGCCCAGAAGGCGACCTTGTAGGGCCCGGCGTCCTGGTCGTTGGCATCCATGTAGCGGATGTATCGGTGCAGGCCCCAGATGGGCAGCATCTGCGGCTGCACCACCACCACCTCGAGCAGGCTCGGGTTGATCCGCGAGGACCAGTCCTCCTCGGCCAGGTGCTCGACCTCGACCCGGTCCGGGAAGATCCGGCTGCGCGCCACGTCCTCCAGCACCCAGGCCTTGCGCACATAGCGGGCGCGGGCGGCGTGGGTGGCCAGGGTCAGGCGACGCTCCTCGTCCAACTCGTAGATGGAGATGTCGCGCAGGTCGGCCCCGGGCAGGATCTGGCGGATGTTGACGAAGGTGCGCCCGTCCCGGGCCCAGAAGCCGTAGGGGGTGGCCAGGGTGGACTGACCGGACAGGGCCTCGGAGCGCAGCCGCAGCCCCTCCTGCTCGGCAATCGGTGCAAGCCCCTCCCCCACCGCCACCGCGATGACCGCCAGTACCAGCCCGCCCAGCATGGCGGCGCCGACGATGCGCCCGATGGACACCCCGGCGGCGCGCATGGCCACCAGTTCGGAGCGGCTGGCCAGAGATCCCAGGCCCACCAGGGCCCCGATGAGGGTGGCGATGGGGAAGAGCTGATAGGCGAAGCGCGGCAGGGTCAGGGAGACATAGAGCAGGGCGTCGGTCAGTCGATAGCCCTCGCCCTTGACCGCGTCCATTTCATCGGCCAACAGGAAGAAGGCGATCAGGGGCAGCAGAACGGCCAGGGTGGTGAGCGAGCCCCACACCACGGCCCCGGCCAGGTAGCGGTCGAGGATCTTCATTCAGGTCCCCGCGGGTCCGGTGACCGGGGGATGGGCCCTTGGCCGAGGGTGCAGCGCCACTTTGGAATCCTGTAGACTCGCGGGTCGCGTATCTTAGCACCGGCGGGGCGCCAAGCAGGGCGGCCCGGCCATCACCAAGCACGGCACCCTCTTTGGTACAAGGCGAGGCAGACCCATGGAATTCAAGATCAAGACCGGCGACCTGGCGCGCCTGAAGACCCCTTGCCTGATCCTCGGGGTGTTCGACAAACGCAAGCTGTCCGGGCCCGCCGAGGCCATCGACAAGGCAAGCTTCGGCCACCTCGGTAACATCCTGGCCAAGGGCGACATGGACGGCGACAAGGGGCGTACCCTGATGCTCTACGGCGTCCCCGGGGTGGACGCCGAGCGCGTCCTGCTGGTGGGCTGCGGCAAGCGCAAGGAGTTGACCCGGGCGGTCTACAACCAGGCCATGACCGCCGCCGTCACCCTGCTCAACCAGACCCGCACCGGGGAGGCCCTGTGCACCCTGGCGGAGCTGGCCCCGGAGGGCATGGACCCCTACCAGGCAGTGCGCGACCTGGCCACCGTCGCCGCGGACCTGGGCTACCGCTACACGGCCACCAAGGCCGAGAAGCAGCCGGTGAAGCACCCCCTCAAGCGTATGAGCCTCTGGGTGTCGAAGAAGCACGACCTGGAGGCCGCCGAGCGCGCCGTGCGCCACGCCGCCGCCATCGCCGCCGGGGTGGCCCTGGCCCGGGAGCTGGGCGACCTGCCGGGCAATATCTGCACCCCGAGCTACCTGGCCGAACGCGCCCAGGACCTGGCCAGCGAACACCCCAGGCTGAAGGTGGAAATCCTGGAGGAGGCGGACATGCAGGAGCTGGGCATGGGGGCCCTGCTGTCGGTGTCCCGGGGTAGCCGCCAGCCGGCCAAGCTCATCCTCATGCACTACGCCGGGGGCAAGGAGGGGGCCAAGCCGGTGGTCCTGGTGGGCAAGGGCCTGACCTTCGACGCCGGGGGCATCTCCATCAAGCCCGCCGCGGACATGGACGAGATGAAGTACGACATGTGCGGCGGGGCCGCGGTCATCGGGGCCCTGCGCGCCGCCGTCGCCCTGGAACTGCCCATCAACCTGGTCGGCGTGGTCCCGGCCTCGGAGAACCTCCCCGACGGCCAGGCCAACAAGCCCGGGGACATAGTCACCAGCATGTCCGGGCAGACCATCGAGATCCTCAACACCGACGCCGAGGGTCGGCTGATCCTGTGCGACTCCCTGACCTATGTCGAGCGCTTCGACCCGGCGGTGGTCATAGACCTGGCCACCCTGACCGGGGCCTGCGTGGTGGCCCTGGGCAAGCACCCGGCGGGGCTGTTCAGCGGCGACGACCGGCTCGCCGCCGAGGTCCTGGCCGCCGGCGACTATGCCGGCGACCGCGCCTGGCGCCTGCCCCTGTGGGAGGACTACCAGACCCAGCTCGACAGCAACTTCGCCGACATGGCCAACATCGGCGGGCGCGACGCCGGGGCCATCACCGCCGCCTGTTTCCTTGCCCGTTACACCAAGAAGTACCCCTGGGCCCACCTGGACATCGCCGGCATCGCCTGGCGCAGCGGCAAGGAGAAGGGGGCCACCGGGCGCCCTGTGGCCCTGCTGACCCAGTTCCTGCTGGGGCGCAGCGGCGAGGCGACGCGCTGACCCCAAGGTGCCGCGCATCGATTTCTACACCCTGGCGGCGGACAGCGGCGGCGACCGGCTGCTACTGACCTGCCGCCTGGCCCAACGGGCCTACGGCGAGGGGCTGCGGGTCTTCGTCGCCACCCCGGACCTGGGGACTGCCAGGACCCTGGACCTGCTGCTGTGGACCTTCCGCGACGAGAGCTTCGTACCCCACGGCCTGGTGGGCGAGACCGACCCGGAGCTGACCGCGGTCCTGATCGGGCGCGGACCGGGCGAGCCGGCCCACGGGACCCAGGTCCTGATCAACCTGGGGTTGGAGGTGCCGCAGGGTCTGGACACCTGCGAGCGCCTTCTGGAACCTATAGACCAGGACCCGCAGGTGCGGGCCGCCGGGCGGCGGCGCTATGCCCACTACCAGGGTCTGGGGTACCCCCTGAACCACCACGAGCTGCGCATCTAGTCCCGGCATCGGCCAACCCCAGCCACACAGTCGGAATTGCACCGCGGCGAAGGGCTATAGTCGCCGGCAAGCACCCACCAGGAGAACCACAAGATGACCGCCACCGCAGCCACCGCCGCCCCTGCGGGCGCACCCAGACTCCACGACCTCGAGTTCGACGCCGACGGCTTCCTCGCCGAGCCCACCCGGTGGAACGAGCCACTGGCCCGCCGCCTCGCCGAGGTGGACGGCATCGGCGAGCTCACCCCGGACCACTGGGCCATCATCCACTACATGCGCGAGCACCACTTCGCCTACGGCTCCCTGCCCCCCACCGCCCAGGCCTGCCACGCCCACGGTATGGACAAGCACGCGGTGGCACACCTGTTCGGCGGCTGTCGCGCCGCCTGGCGCATCGCCGGGTTGCCCAACCCAGGGGCCGAGGCCCTGAGCTACATGAGCTGAGGGCTTGTGAGGACCTCGGCCGCAAATCGCGCAAATTTACGCAAATGGGTCAGTCAGGCAGAGTCCACAGGTCACCCGGGGGGTGAACCGGAGACTGACAGGAAGTCCTTGTTTATTTGCGTCTGTTCGCGTTCATTTGCGGCTCAACTGCTGTTGTCAAGTTGAAAGCCGCCGCCGGCACCCCTAGCACGGGCGGCCCACACCCGGCCGAGCAGGAGAGCCCCATGAGCAGTACCCTCACCCAGGCCCCCCAGGCGACCATGAGGTCCATCATCCAGCGCCTGGCCACGGGCCCCGAGCTGTCCAAGGACATCTCCCAGGAGGAGGCCCGCGCGGGCATGGGCGCCATCCTGGGCGCAAGACCCATCTGGTCACCGGCTTCGTGCACAAGCCCTATCCGCGCATCTATGCCCTGCTGGCCCGCCACGCCGGGTTCGACTCGGCCCTGCTGGTACGCGGGGTGGAGGGCGGGGTGGTGCCGTCCCTGCGCCAGACCGGGGTCTGCTTCAGCTACCGCAACCAGCACGAGGATTACCCCCTGTCCTACGGCTGCCTGCACGGGGACGCCATCAAGTGCTCCCTGCACGGCAGCCGCTTCTGCCTGCGGACCGGCGCCCCCTTGGACGCGCCCGCGGACACCCCGGTGGCCACCTTCGCCGTTGCCCTGGCCGATGGTCAGGTCTGGCTGGACCCGTCCCGGCGCACCAATTGAGCTTGAGCGGAACCCCGTCGGCGCCAGACCGGCCAGGGGCGCCCAGCCGCAAGCCCTTGTGGTAGCATGCGCGGCCTGATCGGGGCCGGTCCTGGGGACGCCCCTGTAAACACAAGGTTCTGTCTGCATTAGCTGTTGGGGATGGCCAAGTCATTGAAGTGGCGGCTGT
>DYRB01000127.1 GCA_020718945.1 Lamprocystis purpurea
GGCGGGGTAGGCTTTCTCCCGGGCTGGGCCCTGTCATGGTGACCCCCCGCCCCGCATCCGACCCCCGGGCCCGCCGCCGGAGGACTTCCCCGCCCCCTGGGCCAGCGACTGGGGCGAGGACCCCTGGGGCTTCTGGCAGGCCTTCACCAACAAGGGGGTGCGGCAGGGGTTCCGGTGGGTACCGCCGACGCCCGGGCCCTTCCTCATGGGGTCGCCGGGGGGTGAGCATGATCGCCCCAATGGCGAGCGGCAGCATGAGGTCGTCCTCACCCGCGGTTATTGGCTGGCGGAGACCGCCTGCACCCAGGCCCTGTGGCTGGCGGTGATGGGCGAGGACCCGAGCCGATTCAAGGGCCAGCATCGACCTGGTGGGCTATGGGTTGGGCCACGGGTCGGGCAGAAGCCCAACCCCGCAGTTCCAACCCGGCAGACCCTTGACGGTCAGGCCTCCTTCTCGATCATTCTCCCCTGCGCTCATGACGATCTCAGGGGTTTTGCGGGCCGCATCGATGCCCGCCCCCTTCATCCCGCTGTGCCTCTGAGGTTCGTCGTTGTAACATCAGGCCCCGGTTCCCTGACCGAACCCTCGCCTGCCGACCTTGTGTATGCAGGCCCTGGGGCTAAGCCCAACGCCTCGGATGGTCTTCGGCATTGATGAAGAGGGTGGGGAGGCAATAGCCAATCCACCTAGAGGCTCAGGGCTTTAGGGTCCGACGGCTTCCCCGGCACTCTAAGAAAGGCCGTTTATCAAGCCCCTCTGTCAATCCCTCGGAACCGAACGCACAAGGTTCCACTGTGCCGACCGCCTGCCCTTACCCATCATGACCACAGACTGCTGCCCTGCCCATCGCCCCTTGACCGACCTGGACTCCGCCCTGGAACTGCTCCTGGCTCAGGCCGTGCCGGTGACCGGGACCGAGCCGGTCCCTCTGATCGCCGCCCTGGGGCGGGTCCTGGCCGAACCCCTGGTGAGCCCCATCGCCGTCCCGCCCTGGGACAACAGCGCCATGGACGGCTACGCGGTACGCACCGCCGACCTGGGCGCGGAGGGGGCCCGGCTGCGGGTCGCCCAGCGCATCCCCGCCGGGCGCCAGGGCCAGGCCCTGGAGCCGGGGACCGCCGCGCGCATCTTCACCGGGGCGCCGGTCCCGGCGGGTGCCGACGCCGTGGTCATCCAAGAGGTCTGCGCCGCCTGTTCGGACGCTGATGGGGACTGGGTCCAGGTCCCGGCGGGCATTGGGCGCGGTGCGAATATCCGCCGGGCCGGGGAGGACCTGGCCCCAGGGACTGAGGTGATCCCCGCCGGGACCCGGCTGCAACCCCAACACCTGGGCCTCGCCGCTTCGGTAGGGGTGGCCCAGTTGCGGGTCTATCGCCGCCTGCGGGTGGCCATCTTTGCCAGCGGCGACGAGTTGGTCGATCCCGGCCAGCCCCTGGGGCCGGGGCAGATCTACAACTCCAACCGCTACACAATGGGGGCCCTGGTGGCGGCCCTGGGCTGCGAGGTCCTGGACCTGGGCACGGTCCCGGACACCCTGGAGGCCACCGTCGCTGCGTTGCGCGAGGGCGCGGCGGCGAGCGACCTGATCCTGGCCAGCGGCGGGGTCTCGGTGGGTGAGGAAGACCACGTCAAGCCCGCGGTGGAGCGGCTCGGCACCCTGGCCCTGTGGCAGATCGCCATGCGCCCGGGTAAGCCGCTGGCCTTCGGTCAGGTGGCCGGGACCCCCTTCATCGGCAGCCCCGGCAACCCGGTCTCGCTGTTTGTCACCGCCTGCATGTTTGCCCGCCCCTTCATCCTCCGCCGCCAGGGCGTTGCGGGGGACATCCGTCCCCAGGCCCTGATGGTGAAGGCCGGCTTCGACTGGCCCAGGCCCGACAAGCGCCGCGAGCTGGCCCGGGCACGCCTGGGGCCGGGCCCTGACGGGGAACCCGAGGTCCAGGTCCACCCCAGCCGCTCGGCGGGGGTGCTGTCCTCGGTGACCTGGGCCAACGGCCTGGCGGTGATCGCCGAGGGCCGGGTGCTGCAACCCGGGGATCTGCTCCCCTTCATCCCCTTCAACGAGTTGCTGCGATGATCCGAGTCCTGTATTTCGCCCGGCTGCGCGAGCAGCTCGGCACCTCCGGGGAGGGCTTGCCGGCGACCGCGACCACGCTGGCGGATCTGGCCGCCGCCCTGCGCGGTCGCGGCGGGGTCTGGGCAGACGCCTTCGCCCTGGACCAGACGGTCATGGCGGCGGTCAACCAGGAACTGGCCCGCCCGGAGACCCCGGTGGCGGACGGGGACGAGGTCGCGTTCTTCCCGCCGGTGACCGGCGGTTGAGCGCCGGATGATTAGCGTTCATTAGCGTTCATTTGCGGACATCCTTCTTCCAGGGCCCAGACTGGGTACCAGGTCAAGGTTGGCCGGCCCAACTCGGTTATCATCCAGTCCCAGGCGCAGCGATGCAGGGGATCGGCCTTAGGTGTCCGACCCGGTCCAAAGCAGTCGCACGAACTGCAGGCGCAACCGCCGCCGGCAGGGCGCCGACGACGCACCGAGGCAACGAGGAGGATCTTTCGCGTGAGATACCACATAGTCCCGCGTCTGGCGACCATGACCACGGTCTGGGTCCTGCTCCTGCTGTGGTTCCTGATCGGCAGCCGCACCGGCTGCATCGGGGCCCTGGTCTCCCTGGTCGTCATGACCGCCATCCTGACCCTGTCAGGGACCGAGATCGCATTCACCCGCCGCCGCATGTTCCTCAACGAGTGCCTGCTCCCCGAGGGCTGGATCCATCGCGCCCTGAGCGGCAATGCCCCGGCCCTGGTCTGGGAAGTCGTCAAGGCGAGCTTCCTGGCCGTCTTCCTGCTCATCAGCACCCTGGCCTTCGAGCCCCGCCACTGGTCGCTCCTGCTGGCCGATGTGCTGCTACTGAGCCTGCTCCTGCCGCGCCTCTATGCCGGGCTCCATGGGGCGGCCCGGGAGCAATACCGCTGGGTCCTGGCGCGGCGCTGGGCAACCTGGATCAGCGCTGTGGTCCTGTGGATCGAGTCCATGTTCATCCTGCTCTACACCCCGAGCCAGAACTACATGGGCCTGCGCTGGCAGGAGGTGGTGGCCTACAGCACCGCCCAAGCCACCCCGTCCTGCCCCCTGGTGGGGAGCCTGGCCCGGGTCAGCGCTGTGACCGATGCCCTGGGGACCTGGGGCATCCAGAACTTCTGGCGCACCCAGACCCATCTGCCTGACGCCATTGTGTCGGGGGTCGCCGTCATCGGGACCGCCGCTATCGCCTTCCTGCTGGCCTGGACCTACAGCCGGGCCCTGATGGGCGTCCTGACCCGACCCTGGGTCATGTGGCAACTGCCCTCCCGCACCCCCCCGGCCTGAAAAGTCTTGAGCAAGCCGCCGGCCTGCTGAGGTATTCCAGGCCGGGTCGCTGCTAGCCGCCCCCGGACTGCACCCCGGGCAGGGTCATCTTGTGGCGTGCCGCCTGGGGGGAGGCCATGAAGTCGCGCATGGCCAGGGCGGTGATGCGGATCAACTCCTCCCGATGGGGATAGGCGGCGATCTGGTCCGCCTGCCAGTCCGCCAGGGCGGCCTCGAAGGTCGCGCCGCTGAACACAAAGAGCCTGTCGCTGAAGTCCGCCATTACCCGTCCTGATCGAGATTCCGCATGAGCCCAGAAGAAGGGGAATTGTACGACGAGCAGGGCCTGCTCGCCCTGGCGGCCGGCTTCGCCGTTGCCGGGCGGCCTGTGGCCGTGGCCCCCCTGGGCCAGGGGTTGATCAACGCCACCTTCGCCCTGGACACGGAGGGCGGGCGCTATGTGCTGCAAAGGGTTAATGCGGCCGTCTTCCCCGAGCCCGAGGCTATCATGGCCAACCTCGGCGTCCTGGCCGAACACCTGGCCGGCCACCTGGCCCAGTACCCGACCAGCGGGCCGGTCCGGGGCATCCGCATCCCGGCCCCCATACCCAGGCGCGACGGGGCCACCTCCGCCCGGGACGCCCAGGGCCACCTGTGGCGCCTCATGGAGCGCGTCCCTGATGCGGCCAACCTGCCCCAGCTCAGCACCCAGGCCCAGGCCGGACAGGTGGGCCTGGCCCTGGGGCAGTTCCACCGCCTCCTGGCCGACCTGGACCAAACCCGCCTGGCCGTCACATTGCCCGGCTTCCACGTTACCCCAGACTACCTGAGCCAACTCGACCAGAACCTGGCCGACCGGCCCCCCGCCAAGGCCGACCTGGACTCCGACCTGGACTCCGATCTGGCCCCCGATCTGGATCTGGCCCTGAGCGAAGTGGACCGCCGCCGCCCCCTGGCCTGGGCCCTGGAGGGGCCGCGGCGGGCTGGCGTATTGCCCGAGCGGGTCACCCATGGCGACCCCAAGCTGGACAACATCCTGTTCCACCGGGGGGACGGCCGGGCCCTGGCCCTGATAGACCTGGACACGGTCCAACCCGGCCTGATCCAGCACGACCTGGGGGACTGCCTGCGCTCCTGCTGCAACCGCCAGGGGGAGGGTGCCAGTCGGGAAGAGGCCGCAGCGGTGGGCTTCGACCTGGAACTGGCCGCCGCCATCCTCGGCGCCTATGCCCGGGAGACCCGCGCCCTGCTCGACCCGGCGGAGATCGACAGCCTCTACGACGGCATCCGTGTCATCCCCTACGAGCTGGGGGTGCGCTTCCTCGCCGATCACCTGGCCGGGGACCGCTACTTCCGCGTCCGTGCCCGGGGCGAGAACCTGACCAAGGCCCTCACCCAATTCGCCCTGACCGCCGACATAGAGCGCCAGGAGGGCGCCATCCGCACCCTGATCCGCCATGCCTTCGCCTGAGCCTGGGCGGGCCGACATCACCGGCCTGGTCCTGGCCGGGGGACGCGGGCAGCGCTGGGGCGGCCTGGACAAGGGGCTGATCCCCCACGCCGGGCGGCCCCTGGTCGAGTGGGTCCTGGACGCCCTGGCCCCCCAGGTCGGCGGCCTGCTGATCAGCGCCAACCGCAACCTGGAGACCTATGCCACCTACGGCCACCCGCTGGTGGAGGACCGCCAGGACGGTTTCCAGGGTCCCTTGGCCGGGATCAGCGCTGGCCTGGCCGCGGCCCCAACGCCCTGGGTGGTCACCGCCCCCTGCGACGGCCCGGCCCTACCCGCGGACCTGGTAGCCCGCCTCAGCCTGGCCCTGGCCCAAGACGGGGCAAAGCTGGCCGCCCCGGTGGTGGCCGGGCGCATCCAGCCGGTCTATGCCCTGATCCCCGTGGACCTGGCCGAGGACCTCCGCGCCTACCTCGCCGCCGGCGGGCGTTCCGTGGTCGGCTGGCTGACCGGCCACCGCCTGGCCCTGGCCGATTTCAGCGACAGGCCCGAGGTGTTTGCCAATCTCAACGCCCCCCCTGCGCAGCAGCCTGAGGACAAACAGGAAAAAGCGATTCGTCCGCAAATGAACGCAAATGAACGCAAATAAACAATACGTTACTGTTCGCGCCCTGCTCACCTTCCAGGTGCCGGGAAGGTCTTGAGAACCCGCGAAACCATTGGCGTTCATTGGCGTTCATTTGCGTTCATTTGCGGACAACTGCTTCTTCTAGGACTACCGGAACCCCGTCGCGGCCTTGAAGATGTCCATCCGCACCAAGCTATTCCTCGCCCTGCTCGGCACCGGGACCCTGGTGGCGGCGGCCATGCTCGGCTTCATGGACTGGTCCTTCGAGCGCGGCCTGAACGAACTGATGCGGGCCCGGGAGGGGCGCCAGATCAGCGCCATCGCCGAGCGCCTGGCGGAGGTCTACCGCCGCGACGGCGGTTGGGAGAAGCTCCGCCGGGACCGCCGCCTCTGGGTCAGCACCCTGTTCGGCGGCGAGGGCGGGCCCGGCCTGGGGCCCCGGGGGGGCCAGGGCCCGGGGCCGCACCGGCGCCTGCACGACCTGGCCCAGCCGGGCCTCTGGCCACCGGCACGGGCCCTGGGGCCCCGCCCGGCGGACGCCACACCGGCGCCGGTGGAGCTGCGCCTCATGCTCCTGGACGCGGACGGCGGCCTGGTCTATGGCCGCGCCCAGCTCCTCCCCGGGACCCGCCGCTACCCGGTGGAACTGGACGGGCTACGCATCGGCGAGCTGGCCCTGCTGCCCGGCCCCTCTGCCGCCGAACTGGGGGAGGTCGAGTTCCAGGCCCGCCACGCCCGGGCCCTGGCCCTGATCGGGCTGGGCATGCTCGCCCTGAGCGCCCTGGTCGCCTTGGCCCTGACCCGCCGTCTGGTGCGGCCTGTGGCCGAGTTCCAGGCGACCGCCCGGCGCCTGGCCGACGGCGACCTGGCGGCGCGGGTCGCCCACCCGGGGGGCGACGAGCTGGGCCGCCTGGGCCGCGACCTCAACACCCTGGCCGAGACCCTGGAGGCCAACGAGGGGGCCCGGCGGCGCTGGGTGGCAGACATCTCTCACGAGCTGCGCACCCCGCTCGCCCTGTTGCGCGGCGAACTCGAGGCCCTGCAGGACGGGGTGCGGCCCCTGCATCGGGCGGCGGTGGATGCCCTGCTCGGCGACGCCCTGCGCCTGTCGCGCCTGGTGGACGACCTCCACGACCTGACCCTGACCGACCTCGGGGCCCAGAGCTACCGCAAGACCGAGCTCGACCCGGTGGCGGTCCTGGGTGAGGACCTGGACGGCTTCCGCCCCCGCTTCGCCGCCAACCGCCTGTACTTGACCCTGGACGACCGCCTGCCCGGGCCGGTGCGGCTCCTGGCCGACCCGGACCGCCTGTCCCAGCTCTTCCGCAATCTGCTGGCCAACAGCCTGAGCTACACGGACCCCGGCGGCGGCCTGGCCCTGACCCTGACCCGGCGGGGCGACACCCTGGGCATCGACTTCCAGGACAGCCCCCCCGGAGTACCTGCCGAGGCCCTGGCGCACCTGTTCGAGCGCCTCTACCGCGCCGAGGGGTCACGCTCCCGGGACACCGGCGGGGCCGGGCTGGGGTTGGCCATAGCCCGCAACATCTGCGAGGCCCACGGGGGACGCATCGCGGCCAGACCCGCCCCCCAGGGGGGCCTGTGGATACGCTTGGAGCTGCCCCTGTCATGACCGACACCATCCTGATCGTCGAGGACGAGCCGCGCCTGGCGGCCCTGCTGGGCGACTACCTGGCCGCCGCCGGCTTCGCCTCCCACGCCATCGGCGACGGTCGGGCCGTGGTGCCCTGGGTCAGGGCCGAGCACCCGGCCCTGGTCCTGCTCGACCTCAATCTCCCCGGCCAGGACGGGCTGTCCATCTGCCGCGAGCTGCGCGGCTTCTCGCAGGTCCCCATCATCATGACCACGGCCCGGGTGGACGAGATCGACCGCCTCCTGGGCCTGGAGCTCGGCGCCGACGACTATGTCTGCAAGCCCTACAGCCCGCGGGAGGTCGTCGCCCGGGTCAAGGCCATTCTGCGCCGCCGCATCGCCGCCCCGGCCGGTGCGCAGACCCCTTGCCATACCAAGGCCCAGTCCGATCCCGGCCTGCTGCACCTGGACCCCGAGACGCTTCGGGTGCGCGCCCCGGACGGTCGGGAGACGGAGCTGACCGCCGTGGAGTTCGCCCTGCTGGCCACCCTGCACGCCGCCCCCGGGCGCATATTCCCCCGCGACCGGCTCATGGACCGCATCTACAGGGACGGGCGGGTGGTCGCAGACCGCACCATCGACAGCCACATCAAGAAGTTGCGCCGCAAGCTCGCCGATCTCCTGCCCGGGCAGGAACTGATCCACTCGGTCTATGGGGTGGGCTACCGATTCGAGCAGCGGGGCGATTGCTGACAGGAATTGGCCTAGGAGCC
>DYRB01000128.1 GCA_020718945.1 Lamprocystis purpurea
TGGTCAGCGGGCTCGCTGCGCTTCGCCCGGTCGCGCCGAGGCGGCGCTCCCACGGGGCTTCCGGCCTCGGCGCTCAACGATGGCCTCAAGTATGGAATTGCTGGGAATGTGTTCGAGGCCCGTGGGTACGGTTCATACCCAGGCGGCGTCCAGGCCATCCCAAGCCAAGGCTCAGGCCAGGCAGCCGCCTGGGTCGGTCTGCTAGAATCCGGGCCCCTGCCGCGCCCTGGAGCCCCGACCCGACCATGACCGTCCGCACCCGCTTCGCCCCCAGCCCTACCGGTTACCTCCATGTCGGGGGGGCGCGCACCGCGCTCTTCTCCTACCTGTTCGCCCGCAAGCATGGCGGGGTCTTCGTCCTGCGCATCGAGGACACGGACCTGGAACGTTCCACCGCCGCCTCGGTAAACGCCATCCTGGAGGGCATGGCCTGGCTGGGCCTGAGCTGGGACGAGGGGCCCTTTTTCCAGACCGAGCGCTTCGACCGCTACAACGCCGTCATTGACGAGTTGATCGGCAAGGGGCTGGCCTACCGCTGCGACTGCCCCAAAGAGCGCATCGACACATTGCGGGAGGGCCAGATGGCGCGCAAGGAGAAGCCCCGCTACGACGGTCACTGCCGCCACCGGGACATCCCCGCCGACCGGCCCCACGCGGTGCGCTTCCGTAACCCGGACGAAGGGGTGGTGGTGGTGGACGACCTGATCCGCGGGCGGATCGTTTTCAACAACGACGAACTGGACGACCTGGTCATACGCCGCACCGACGGCTCCCCCACCTACAACCTGTCGGTGGTGGTGGACGACATGGACATGGGCATCAGCCACGTCATCCGCGGCGACGACCACATCAACAATACCCCCCGCCAGATCAACATACTGCGCGCCCTGGGCCAGGAGCCGCCGCGCTACGCCCATGTCCCCATGATCCTCGGCGACGACGGGGCGCGGCTATCCAAGCGCCATGGGGCGGTGAGCGTCATCGCCTATCGCGACGAGGGCTACCTCCCCGAGGCCCTGCTCAACTACCTGGTGCGCCTGGGCTGGTCCCACGGGGATCGGGAGATCTTCTCCCTGGACGAGATGGTCGAACTGTTCGACATCGACCAGGTCAACAAGGCCGCTTCCAGCTTCAACACCGACAAGCTGCTCTGGCTCAACCAGCACTACATCCAGCACGCCGACCCCCAGCGCATCGCCCATTTGCTCAGCCCCCACATGGGCCGGCTGGGCATAGACCCGTCCCAGGGGGCGGACCTGAAAGACGTAGTGGTCGCCCAGCAGGCCCGGGCCAAGACCCTGGTGGAACTGGCCCAGATCAGCGCCTTCGTCTACCAGGACTTCGACACCTACGACGAGGCAGCCGCCCGCAAGCACCTGACCGCCGCCGCCGCGCCTGCCCTGGGGCGAGCACGGGAGGCCCTGGAACTGCTGGCCCTGGAGGATTGGGATGCGGACACCCTGGAGCGGACCTTGGAACAGGTCGCCCTGGGTCTGGGGGAGAAGATGGGGAAGGTCGCCCAGCCCCTGCGGGTCGCCGTGGTGGGGCGCGCCGCCTCACCCGGGATCGGGGTGACGCTGGAACTGGTGGGGAAGGAGGCGACCCTGAGGCGGATCGGCAGGGCCCTGGGGCACATCGCCGGCCTGGGGGCCGCGGGCTAGGCGCCTGTCGGACCTAGGACAGGGGCGGGTCCGCAACGGACCCGCCGCGGTTGCCCTCAAACGTCGTCGTCCTTGCTGGCGACGACCTCGGTCTTCGCCTGGTCCTTCTTGGCCACGACCTCGACCTTCACCTTGGCCGTTCCGGCACCCAGCATGCGCAGTTCGCGCGCTGCCCCCTTGGACAGATCGATGATCCGCCCCCCGTGGTAGGGGCCGCGGTCGTTGATCTTGACCTCGACGGTCTCGCCGTTTCTCAGGTTGGTGACCCGGACCTTGGTGCCGAGGGGCAGGGTCTTGTGGGCAGCGGTGAGGCCTTCCTGATTGAAGCGCTCGCCGCTGGCGGTCTTGCGGCCGTGGAACTTGCCGCCGTAATAAGAAGCTGTGCCTTGAAGGCCGTGGGAACGGTCGCTGCTCGCGACGCTGTGGAGGGGGGTGAAAGCCAAGATCGCAAGGACCCCGGCGGCTAGGTTGGGCATGGACATGATCGCGGTTCCTCATGGTTAGTGAGTGAAGGCTGCGCCGCCTGCGTGCGATCCCGAGGCGAGCCTTATGGAAGTGCTAAGAACATTACCATTTTCTGATATACGGGAAAACCCTTAATTTCTGCCTGGGGCGGGGTTTCGACCTTAAGGCCCTGATCGGGAAACATAAAATAAATATTTATGGATATCGACTTAGCAATAGGCAAAGGTTGATGCCAAGGCACGGCTGGCGCCCTGCCTATGTTTATAAAACAGTAAGTTATGAGCTTGTGCTCGGATGCGGCTTGAACGCCGCCACCTAGGATGTCCTAGCGGACTGGGTCCCGGGAGCGCCGGCGTCCTCGGAGCCCCGGCGTCTCGCCGGCACCGGGTCCACCGGCGCCCCGCCGGTGGTCTGTAAGTCCTGCGTCTTCCAGGGCGTCTCTGGAAGACGCCTGGTCGCGGCTGAAGCCGCTCCCACGGGGGGATTCCGACTCGTAACAGCACTCCGCTTTACTCGGCTTCCCCCCGCCCACATACTCGTACAGACAACCGGACAGGTATCTCCATGCAGACCGTCACCTTCACCGATGCCCGCAACAACCTCAAGGGCCTGCTGGACCGGGTGGCGGGGGATGCGGACTACACGGTCATCAGCCGCTGCGACGCCGAGCCCGCGGTGGTCATGCCCCTGGATAGCTTCAATTCTCTGATGGAGACCGTCCACCTCTTGAGGTCTCCGGCCAACGCCGCCCATCTGGCCGAGTCCATCGCCTAGTACCGCGGCGGCGAGGCGGTGGAGCGGGACCCCCTGGATGACTAGACGCCTGGCCTGGACCGCCGCGGGCTGGGCCGACTACCTCTACTGATCCTGCATGCCGACCCAAGACCCCCGCCCCCTAGCCATCCTGGTCATGGGCCCCACCGCCTCCGGCAAGACGGACCTGGCGGTGGACCTGGTGGAGCGGCTGCCCTGCGACATCGTCAGCGTGGATTCGGCCATGGTCTACCGGGGCATGGACATTGGCACCGCCAAGCCGGACGCGGCGACCCTGGCCCGGGCCCCCCATCGGCTCATCGACTGCTGCGACCCCGCCGAGGCCTATTCCGCCGCCCGCTTCCGCGACGATGCCCTGCGCGAGATGGCCGAGATCGCCGGGTGCGGGCGCATCCCGCTCCTGGTGGGCGGGACCATGCTCTACTTCCGCGCCCTGCAGCAGGGCCTCTCGCCCCTGCCGAGCGCCGACCCGCAGACCCGTGCCCGCCTGGAGGCGGAGGCCCAGGCCATCGGCTGGGGGGCGATGCACCGGCGCCTGGCGCAGATCGATCCCCAGGCCGCCCGCCAGATCCACCCCAACGATCCCCAGCGCATCGGCCGCGCCCTGGAGGTCTTTGCCCTCACCGGGCGGCCCCTCACGGAACTTCAACGGGAGGGGGCAGGTCTCCACCCCCTGCCGTACCGCCTGCTCAAGCTGGTGCGGGCCCCGGAGGACCGGGCTGTGCTGCACCAGCGCATCGAGGGGCGCTTCCACGCCATGCTGGCGGCGGGGCTGGAGGACGAGGTGCGGGCCCTGTGGAGGCGTGGGGATCTGACGGCGGACCTGCCCTCCCTGAGGTGCGTGGGATACCGCCAGGTGTTGAAATATCTCCTAGGTGAATATAAGTATCCCCTGATGGTTGAACGCGGCATAATTGCCACGCGACAGCTTGCGAAACGCCAGTGGACCTGGCTGCGGGCCGAGGGCGATTGCCATTGGCTGGCCGATACCCCGTCCCCCCTGGGGCGGGCCCTGACCCTGGCGAGGGATGCCGGGGCAGTTTGAGAAGGGGCGATTGTGTCCCGAAAGCGTTCCTAGCTCTGTGCTAGGCTATTTATCCTCGCCAACGACCCGTGTCCGAACCGTCCGCCGAGTCCCGACGGCAGGGCCCTGGCACCGGGGCGCCAAGACCAAGACAACAAGGAGACACCATGATGTCCAAGGGCCAAAGCCTGCAAGATCCCTTCCTCAACGCCTTGCGCAAGGAGCGGATCCCTGTTTCGATCTTCCTGGTGAACGGAATCAAGCTCCAGGGCCAGATCGAGTCCTTCGACCAGTTTGTCGTGCTGCTGAAGAACAACGTCAGCCAGATGATCTACAAGCACGCCATCTCCACCGTGGTCCCGGCCCGCAACGTCAAGCTGGCCCCAGGCCCGGACGACGCCCCTGAGCCCGGCAACGCCTGAGTTGCGCGTCCAGCATCGCCCGCTCGGAGCCGGCGTCGGGGTTGATACCCCCGGCGGCGGCGATGCCCTGCGCGCCGGCCGGCGCCCCCATGATTGACCGCCCCAGCTCCGGCGAGCAGGCCCTGTTGGTCCACATCGACCTGGGGGCCGCGGTGGGGTCGGACACCGATGCCCTGGAGGAACTGCGCCTGCTGGCGCTGTCCGCCGGGGCTACGGTGGTCGGTCAGGTCACCGGGTCGCGGTCGTCCCCGGACCGCAAGCTCTTCGTCGGCACCGGCAAGGCCGAGGAGATCAAGGCCCTGGCCGCGGCCGGCGGGGCCGAGCTGGTCATATTCAATCACGCCCTCTCCCCCAGCCAGGAGCGCAACCTGGAGCGCCTGCTGGAGTGTCGGGTGGTGGACCGCAACGGGCTGATTCTGGACATCTTCGCCCAGCGGGCGCGCTCCTTCGAGGGCAAGCTCCAAGTGGAACTGGCGCAACTGCGCCACCTGTCCACTCGACTGGTGCGGGGCTGGACCCATCTGGAGCGTCAGAAGGGCGGTATCGGCCTGCGTGGCCCGGGCGAGACCCAGTTGGAGACCGACCGGCGCCTGCTGTCCAAGCGCATCGCCATACTGCGGGAGCGGCTGGAGCGCATCGACGGCCAGCGTTCCCAGGGCCGACGGGCCCGCCAGAAGGCGGAGCTGCCCACCGTCTCCCTGGTCGGCTACACGAATGCCGGCAAGTCCACCCTGTTCAACGCCCTGACCCGGGCCGGGGTGTACCAGGCCGACCAGCTCTTCGCCACCCTGGACCCGACCCTGCGCCGCCTGGAACTCCCCGGGCGCAGCGCCGTGATTTTGGCCGACACGGTGGGGTTCATCAACCACCTGCCCCACGAGCTGGTTGCGGCCTTCCGTTCCACCCTGGAGGAGACCCGCACCGCGGACCTGCTGCTGCATGTGGTCGATGCCGCCTCGCAAGTGCGCGACCGGCGCATCGGTGACGTGGAAGGGGTGCTGGCGGAGATCGAGGCCCATGAGGTCCCGCGCCTGGAGGTGTTCAACAAGCTGGATTTGCTCCCCGACCACCCGGCGACTCTGGAGCGGGACGCCGAGGGCCGGCCGCGGCGGGTCTGGGTGTCTGCGGAGACTGGGGTCGGGATCGACCTTCTGCTGGCCGCGGTGGCCGAACTGACCCGGGGCGAGGAGGAGCACAGGCGCCTGGTCCTGGGTCCGGCGGACGGTTGGCTGCGGGCCTGGGCCTTTGCCCAGGCCCGCATCCTGGCCGACCAGCCTGGGGAAGACGGGGGCTGGGAACTGGAGGTCATGGTCCCCCGGGCCGAACTGGATCGGCTGCTGCATCGGGAGCCGGGGGTGGCCGGGCGCTTCCGGGACTGGGGCGGCGGCAGGTCCGGGGATGGATCCGCCCCGGACTGAGGGTGGGTACGGTTTGCCCATCCCGGCGGGCTCCCCTAGAATGGCGTGCCCACGCTGACCGAGCGTCGGCGTGGGTGCCTTGATTTCGCTGGCGGCGGGTGCACCTTCGGGGGCGACGCGGTACGCGAGCCGGCCGCGCTTCCTATCAACGACCTGCGGGTCCATCTTTTGTCTTGGAGTAGCTATGGCCTGGAACGAGCCGGGTGGGGGCAATAAAGACCCCTGGGGCGGCAAGGGCGGCGACCAGGGTCCGCCGGACCTCGACGAAGTGGTGCGCAAGCTCCAGGAGCGTCTCGGCAGCCTGTTCGGCAACAAGCGCCAGGGCGGCAACGGGGACGACGGCGGTCGCGGCAACGGCAGTGGCGGCGGTGGCGGTGGCGGTGGCGGATTTCCGTCCCTGCCCAGCGGCATCGACAAGCGGGTCATCGGCATAGGTGCCGCGGTGCTGTTTGTCATCTGGCTCGCCTCGGGGATCTACATCATCGAGCCCGCCGAGCGTGGCGTCGTGATGCGCTTCGGGGGCTACCTGGATACCACGGAGCCGGGTCCGCACTGGCATATCCCTTATCCCATTGAGACCGTCGCCAAGGTCAATGTGGACCAGGTATCCACCTTCAGCCACTCCGCGGTCATGCTCACCAAGGACGAGAACATCGTCGATGTGGAGCTGACGGTGCAGGCGCGCATCAACGATGCGGCCAACTACCTGTTCCAGGACCAGGCCCCGGACAAGTCCCTGCGTGACGCCACCGAGGCGGTGGTGCGCACGGTCATTGGTCGCAGCAAGCTCGACTACATCCTCACCGAGGGCCGCAGCGCCATCGCCATGGACATCCAGGAGCGCACCCAGGCCCTGATGAACCAGTATAAGACCGGGCTGCTCATCACCTCGGTCAACACCCAGCCGGCCAAGCCGCCGGAGCAGGTCAAGGAGGCCTTCGACGACGCCATCAAGGCCCGCGAGGACAAGGAGCGCCTGGAGAACAAGGCCGAGGCCTATGCCAACGAGGTCCTGCCCAAGGCCCGCGGTGAGGCGGCACGCATCGAGGCCGACGCCCTGGCCTACCGCGACAAGGTGATCGCCGAGTCCGAGGGTGAGGCCAACCGCTTCCTGGCGGTGCTGGGCGCCTATCAGCAGGCCCCCGGGGTGACCCGCGAGCGCCTCTACCTGGAGACCATGGAGCAGGTCCTGGGCGAGAACGCCAAGGTCCTGGTGGACATCAAGCAGGGCAACACCATGATGTACTTACCCATCGATCAGATGCTCAAGGGCCGGGCCGCCGCCCCCCAGGCAAGCACCCAGGCCCAGCCTATGCCGCGTACGGTCCAAGAGCCCGATCCTAGCCCCGAGCGCCCGGTCAACCGTGAGCGGAGGACCCGCTGATGCATCCCCAAGTCAAGGCCCTGGCCCCCGTCGGGGTCGTAGTACTCGCCCTGCTGATCTATGTGTTCAGCTTCACCGTCGCCCAGTGGCAGACGGCCATCAAGCTGCGTCTGGGTGAGATCGTCGAGACCGACTACGAGCCCGGTCTGCACTTCAAGATCCCCGGGCTCAACTCCGTCATCCTGTTCGACCGGCGCATCCAGACCCTGGACGCACGCCCCCAGCGCTTCCTGACCCTGGAGAAGAAGGACGTCATCGTCGACTCCTACGCCAAGTGGCGCATCTCCAATGCCGCCCAGTACTACCGGGCCACCGGTGGCAACGCGGCGCGTACCTCCCAATTGCTGGCCGACCGCATCAACACCAGCCTGCGCGACGAGTTCGGCAAGCGCACCATCCAGGAGGTCATCTCCGAGGAGCGCCAGGAGATCATGGACGAGTTGACCAAGGGTATCGACACCCGGGCCGACGACCTGGGTGTGGAGGTGGTGGACGTGCGGGTGAAGAAGATCGACCTGCCCCCGGAGGTCAGCGAGTCGGTGTACTCACGTATGCGCGCCGAGCGCGAACGTACAGCCCGGGACCTGCGCGCCAAGGGCGGCGAGGCCGCCGAGCGCATCCAGGCCGACGCCGACC
>DYRB01000129.1 GCA_020718945.1 Lamprocystis purpurea
GGACCAGGGCGGGCAGGCCGCCATAGGTGGTCCGCGAACCGAGATCGACGATGCGCACCCCGGGGGGCGTTTCACCCCGATCCGGGTCCAGGTTGGGGCCGTGGCGGCGGACCTTGAGCAGGTCCACCGCATAGCCGCGCCGGGCGAGGGCAGGGATCAGGTGCTTGGCCGCCCGATCCACCCCGCTGTGGCCGGATGTGGAGAGGAAGATGGCGATGCGGTCGGTCTTCGGCATGGGCTATGGAACCTTAGCGGGGAGTCGATGGCTCGATCAACGAAGCGCATCCGCCTTCGATGCCGCGCATGTCGGCGCGAGCCATAGCGTGCGCCCTGAGCGAGGTAACGAACCGGCGGAACCCCAGTTCTTCGCCTACATCCCATGACCGGCCGAGGAGTCCGTCTTCCGCATTGGACATCAGCAAGCAGGCCGCATCGTAGAACCGTTCCCGCAGCAGCCGCTCGCAAAACAAGGCATAGCGCTCGGCGTAGGAGGTCCCTTTGTACTCTTCAAAGACATCGAAGTACGGTTCGCCGAGCCGCACGGGTGCTAAGCACCTCGGGCTGTCCTCCAACAGCATCAGCCAGCCAAGCCACGGACGCTGAGACGGCCTGAACTTGCCCTCGCGGTACGCCGTCAGCAGATCGGTGGAACTCCCCAGCGCTTCTTCAATGCGGTTGTTAAAGTTGTTGCCAAAGGATGGCCCGATATGGGCCTTGAACTCGATGGACGCCACCAACTCGCAATGGTCTACGACCACAAGGTCCCAGTCCTTTGTCGGGCGAAAGTAGCCAGGTAGCGTCGTCATATCGGAGTGTATCGATGCCCTCGGCAGCCCGCTTTCCGCCAGCACATCCGCGAACAGGTCGATGAACCCGTCCAGGTGCTTTCCGCCGGTGACGGCGCTGCGGTTGCCGGCGTCCTTCCTGCCCGTTGCTCCCCCTTGTTTGGTGTGCTGCCGCGTCCTGACCTGCCAGAAGTGGTGAACCGCCTGCGCCAACCGCTGCTCGTAATCCGTCATACCGCGGTCACCTCAAACTGTGCCGACGAGAACAGCGACCCTGTCGCCTGGCGAATCCGTTGCTCGGCTAGGTCGCAGTAGTGGGGGTCGAGTTCCACCGCAATGGAGTGGCGGCCCCACTTGGCCGCGGCGACCGTGGTCGTACCAGTCCCGGCGAAGGGGTCCAGCACCGTGTCACCGACGAAGGAGAACATGCGCACCAGGCGCTCTGCCAGTTCCTCCGGGTAGGGGGCCGGGTGTTGCCGGGTCGAGGCCCCCGTGACCCCGGTCCAGATCGCCTGGAACCACTGGCGGTGGTTCTCCGCCGAGATCACCGACAGGACCCGGGTGGCCAGGCTGGGCGAGCGATAGCCGCCGGGTTTACGTTCCATCAGGATGAACTCGATGTCGTTCTTGATCACCGCGTTGGGCTCGAAGGGTTTGCCCAGGAAGCCGCCACCGTTGCCCGCCGCCTCGAAGGCGGCGTTGGCGATCTTGTGCCAGATGATGGGCGCCAGGTTGTCGTAGCCCAGGGCCCGGCAGTGCTCCTGGATCGAGGCGTGGAGCGGGACCACTGTGTGTCGGCCGTTGTTCTTGCGTCGCGACAGGCAGACATCGCCTACCACGCACACCAGCCGCCCGCCCGGGACCAGGACCCGGTAGCAATGCCGCCAGACCTTGTCCAGTTCGGCCAGGAAGGTCTCGTAGTCGTCCAGGTCGCCGAGCTGATGCTCGTGGTAGCGGTATTTCTTCAGCGTCCAGTAGGGCGGGGAGGTCACCACCAGATGCACCGAGGCGTCCGCCAGGAAGCCCAGATCCCGGGCGTCGTGCTGGACCAGGCGGTGGGCGCTGGGCAGCCCCCGGACGGCCGCCTCGATCTGGCGCAGCAGGGCCGGCTCTTTCGCGATACGCGGGATGTCGGTCTGGGGGTCGGCCAGCGCCGCCACCGCCGGGGGCAGATAGGCACCCAGGTCCGGGGCACGGGCTGTGGTTTGGGTCTGGGGGGTCATGGTGGCCGGCATGATAGGCGGAGGGGCGGGGCGTTGCGAGGGATGCCGAGCGAGGGTGGCGGGGCCCCGTCCTGGGACCTGGGCAGGGACCTGACGCAAATACAGCAACTTGGCCGTTGCGAGCTTGCCTCCCTTGGCGCTGGCCCCTGGCATCCAGCCGGGGCGACGGTCGTACAGACATCGGTCCGGCCCGACCCTACACCCACTCCAACGGGTCTTCATCCGGCCCCGGGGTGAGCCCGGGTTGCTCAATGAATAGCCGATGCCAGATGGCGAACTGCATGAGCCCAAACAACTCGCGCCCGGTGTCACGGCCGGCCTGGCGGGCGGCGACCAGGGTGGGGATGGCGCCGACCTCGAACCAGTCGCGGATGCCGCGGTTCTCGGCCAGCCGCTGCCCCAGGCGCTGCGCGACCTCGCCCTTGAGCCAATCCCCCACCGGGACGTGGAAGCCACGCTTGGGACGGTCCAGGTGCCCCGGGGGGAGCCGGGGCTCGGCCCAGCGTTTGAGCAGCCACTTGCCTTGACGGCCCCGCACCTTGAGATGGTCCGGCAGTGAAAGCCCGAACTCGACAATGCGGTGGTCGAGGAAGGGGACGCGACCCTCGACCCCGAAGCCCATGAGCATGCGGTCGGTCTTGACCAGCAGATTGTCCGGGAGGGCAGTCGTCAGGTCGGTGTACTGGCGCCTCTGCAGGTCGGACCAAGCCCTCGGGGTTGCGCGCCAGGCCGCCAGGACCTGGGCGCGGTCGCTCCCAGGGGCGCCGCGCAGGGCCGGTCCGAACAGGCGTTTGGCCCAGCGCCGTTCCCACTGGCCGCGGGTGCGGAAGCCGCCGCTGCCGGGGAACAGCAGAGACTTGAGCCAGCGACCCAGTGGATGGGGGCGGAATCGGCCGTAGCCGGCAAAGACCTCATCCCCGCCCTCGCCGGAGAACACCACTTTCAGTTCCGCGGCCGCCGATTGGGCGAGGATGGAGGTCGGCATGCTGGCGTAGTCGCGCATCAACTCGTCGGCACACCAGATGCTGTAGGGGATGCGCCCGAAGACCTGGGAGAGGGTCAGTCGCAACGGCGTGTGATCAAGCCCAAAGTGGTCCGCGACCCGTTGGGCCTGGTCCAATTCATCGGCCATGGTGGCCCCTTGGTACCCCACCGACCAACTCTTGATGCGCCCTGCGCCCTGGGCGTCCAACAGGGCCGCCAGCACGGCGGAGTCCACCCCGCCGGAGAGGAAGAGCCCGAAGGGGACATCGGAACGCATGTGCTCGACCATGGCGGCGTCCATGAGGTTGCCCAGTTCCTCGCGGGCCTCCTCGAGGCCGATGTCGCGAGGCGCCACGTCCAGGGCCGACCAGTAGCGGCGGCGCTCGATGTGCAGGTCCGCGTCTATGACCAGGGCCACCCCGGGCGGGACCCGGCGCACCCCGGCGATGACCGTCTCCTCGCCCCCGGCGAACTGGTTCTGGAGGAACTGGCGCAGGGCCCCAGGCTCGACCTCGGCGCGCCCCGGGAGCACGGGCAGCAGGGCCTTGATCTCGGAGGCGAAGGCGATGCGGTCCGGGAGCCGGACGTAGAACAGGGGCTTGATGCCCAGGCGGTCGCGGGCCAGGATCAGGCGCCCGGTCCGACTGTCGTGCAGGGCGAAGGCGTACATGCCGCGCAGTTGGGCGAGGCAGTCGAGCCCGTGGACGGCATAGGCCTGGAGTAGGGTCTCGGAGTCCGAGTCGGTCTGGAACCGGCAACCCTGCCTGCGCAGATCCGCGTTCAGTTCCAGATAGTTGTAGACCTCGCCGTTGGCGGCCAGGGCGAGTCGGCCGTCGGCGGAGACCATGGGCTGGTGCCCGGTGGTCAGGCCTATGATGGACAGCCGCGTCTGGGCCAGGCCCACCGGGCCCTTGCAGTGAATGCCGTGGTCGTCCGGGCCGCGGTGGGCCAGGCGCCCGGCCATGCGCTGGAGTTCCTCGCGGTCGGGGCGCCCGCCCGCCCGCAGCATGTAGCCGGCGATTCCGCACATGCCCTTTATGCCAAGGCCCGCTGCAAGGCGCGGCCCAGGCCCGCCAGGAGGCGGTCGATGGGCCTCTTGCGCGCCGCGTACTTGAGGTGCAGCAGGTCCGCCTCGGCCTGGGCCTCGAGCAGGAAGTCGTCGCTGGTCTGGAGTGCGTCCACCAGCCCCAGGTCCAGGGCGGCGCGGGCGTGCCAGTACTCCCCGGTGGCGACCCGGGCCAGGTCCAGGGCCGGACGGTACTCGGCGATGTAGTCCTTGAACAGCCGGTGGGTCTCCTCGATCTGCTCGCGCAGCTTCTCCCGGCCGGCGTCGGTGTTCTCGCCGAACAGGGTCAGGGTGCGCTTGTAGTCCCCGGCGGTGTGCATCTCGAAGTCCACCCCATGGCGCTCCAGGACCCGGTGGAAGTTGGGCAGTTGGGCGACCACGCCGATGGAGCCGACCACGGCGAAGGGGGCGGCGAGGATGCGGTCGGCCACACAGGCCATGAGATAGCCGCCGCTGGCGGCCATCTTGTCCACGGCTACGGTCAGCGGGATCTTGCGGCAGCGCAGCCGGGCGAGTTGGGAGGCGGCCAGGCCGTGCTCGGCGACCAGGCCGCCGGCATTGTCCAGGCGCACCAGGACGCTGTCGCCCTCGGCGGCGGCCAGGAGCACGGCGGTGATGCATTCGCGCAGCGCGGCTACCTCGCTGGCCTTGATGTCGCCGTGGAAGTCGATGACGTAGAGGCGCTTGCGCGCCTCCTCCCCGGCCTTGGCGCGGGCCTTATCGGCCTTGTGGTCGGCGCGTACCGCCTTGCGCAGGGTCTTGCCGGTGAGGGTGGCGTGCCTGAGCGCACGGCCGGTCTCCCGGTAGCGCTCGTTCAGGTCGGTGATGTCGAGGCTGTCCTCGTCGTTCCGGGTGTCGCGCCGGGAGCGCACCAGCAGGATGAGCAGGGCCCCCACCAGGGCGGCGATGGTCACCGCCTGGGCGAGGAACAGGGCATAGGCGATCAGGGCGTCGGTCAAGGCGGGGGCCTCCGTGACAGGGGTTGACGCGGCGTCGGGATCAGACGGCGATGGGGGCGCGGATGGCCGGGTGGGGGTCGTAGTCGAGGAAGTGGATGTCCTCGAATCGGTAGTCGAACAGGCTCGCCGGCCGGCGGGTCAGCTCCAGACGGGGCAGGGGCCTGGGGCTGCGGGCGAGTTGGGCGAAGGCGATGTCGTCGGTGAGGTGGTTACGGTACAGGTGCAGGTCGCCGAAGCTGTGGACGAAGTCCCCCACCCCCAGGTCGCACTGGGCCGCCACCAAATGGGTCAGCAGTGCGTAGCTGGCGATGTTGAAGGGGACGCCGAGGAACAGGTCGGCGCTGCGCTGGTAGAGCTGGCAGGACAGTCGGCCCTCGCTCACATAGAACTGGAACAGGCAGTGGCAGGGGGCCAGCGCCATGCGCCCGGCGGCCACATTGGCCTGGGGGCTCTGGGTCTCGTCCGGGAGGTCCGCCGGGTTCCAGGCCGAGACCACCAGGCGACGGGAGTCCGGGCGGGCGCGGATGGTCGCCAGCAGATCCGCCATCTGGTCCAGGCTGCGCCCATCCGGGCAGGGCCAACTGCGCCACTGGCGGCCGTAGATGGGGCCCAGGTCGCCGTCGGGCCCGGCCCACTCGTCCCAGATCGAGACCCCGTGCCCCTTGAGCCAGGCGTTGTCCGTGGAGCCGGAGAGGAACCACAGCAGTTCCTGCACCACGCTCCTGGTGTGGATGCGCTTGGTGGTCAGGAGCGGGAACCCCTGACTCAGGTCGAAGCGGATCTGCCGGCCGAACACCGAGCGGGTCCCGACCCCGGTCCGATCAGGCTTGTCGGTGCCGTGGTCGATGACGTCGCGCAGCAGGTCCAGGTAGGTCTGCATCGGGGCTCAGCGGTTAAGCGGTCAATAGGCCTGATTGGTCTGCGCCGTTGCGGGTCCCAACAACAGGGTGCGCGAGTGCATCTCCTTGGGGATGGGTAGGCCCAGCAACTGCAACACCGTGGGGGCGACACTGCCGATGCCCGCCCCGATGGACAGCCGCCAGGGGGTCTCGTCGGCGATCAGACAGGGCACCGGGTAGAGGCTGTGCTGGGTGTGGGGATCAGCGGTCACCGGGTCCACCATCTCGTCGCAGTTGCCGTGGTCGGAGGTGAGGATGATCGAGTAGCCGTTCTCCCGCGCCGCGTCCAGGACCCGACCGACCTCCCGGTCGAGCACCTCCACCGCCTCGACCACCGCCTCGCGTACCGCCGTGTGCCCGACCATGTCGCCGTTGGCGAAGTTGACCACGATGAAGGGGAAGCGCCGACTGTGCAGGGCGCGGATGACCGAGTCGGCCACCTCGGGGGCGCTCATGGCCGGTTGCAGGTCGTAGGTGGCGACCCTGGGGGAGGGGATCAGGCTGCGCTCCTCCCCGGGCAGGGGGTCGGCGGTGCCACCGTTGTAGAAGAAGGTGACGTGGGCGTACTTCTCGGTCTCGGCGCAGTGGAACTGGGCGAGGCCCGCGTCGCTCACCACCTTGGCCACGGTGACCTCGGGCATTTCGTGGCGGAAGGCGCAGGGCAGCTTGTAGCCGGCGTCGTACTCCATTAGGCAGGTCACCGCGGCGGGCGAGAAGCCGCGCCGGTCGAAGTGGTGGAATTCCTCGGCGAACAGGGCGGTGACGGTCTGGCGCGGGCGGTCCTTGCGGAAGTTGAAGAAGATCACCGGGTCCCCCGACAGGATCGGTTCCCCTCCGGCTATGACGGTGGGGCGGATGAACTCGTCGTCCTCGTCGGCGGCATAGGCGGCGGTGATGCCCTCGCGCAGGGTCGCCGCCGTGCGGCCCTCGCGGTCCACCATGGCCCGCCAGGCCATCTCGGTGCGCTCCCAGCGGTGGTCCCGGTCCATGGAGTAGTAGCGCCCGGAGAGGGTGGCGATACCGCCCCCGGCCGCCTCCAGGGCCGCTTCCAGGGGCGGCAGGTAGCCCTCGATGGAGCGCGGCGGGGTGTCGCGCCCGTCGGTGATCACATGCACCTGGGGGCGGGCACCCTGGCGGGCACAGAGCTCGATGAGGGCCACCAGGTGGCTGAGGTGGCTGTGCACGCCGCCGTCGGAGACCAGGCCCAGCAAGTGCACCGGGCGACCGGCCGCGGCGGCGGCCTGGGCGGCGGCGATCAGGGTCGGATTGGTGAAGAAACTGCCGTCGGCGATGGCGTCGTCGATCAGGACCAGGTCCTGGCGGATGGTGCAGCCCGAACCCAGGGTCATATGGCCCACCTCGGAGTTGCCCATCTGCCCGTCGGGCAGCCCCACCGCCCGCCCGGAGGCCTGCAGTACGGTGTGCGGGTACATGGCGAAATAGCGGTCCAGGCGCGGGGTGTCGGCGATGGCGACGGCGTTGTTGGCCTTGCTCGGGTTGGTGCCGAAGCCGTCGAGGATGATCAGGATCACCGGCCGCCGGGGCGCCTGGGAGGTGTCGGCCATGGATGTTCTCCAAAGGGGGGAGGGGTCGCAAAGGGCGCTAGTGTAACGCGACCCGGGGGCCGAATACCCGCACCGCGGCCCTGGGGTTGCAACCCTGCCCGGAATGTGGGGAAATCGCGCCGCTCCGACCCAGCAGTTCCAAATTTGGGGGCCAGATCGGTGCCCGTGGGAGCGGCGCC
>DYRB01000130.1:0-2818 GCA_020718945.1 Lamprocystis purpurea
GGGGGGGCTCCTGATGGACCAGGCGGCCAAGGACAGACTGGTCGAGCGCTTCCGCGCCTACCTGGACGACCCTGGGCCAGAGCCGGCGCCAGAGCCGGCGCCAGAGCCAGCGCCAGTGCCGGACGGCGCCGAGGGCCCGACCGCACCGGAGACCCCCGACCTCTTCACCCTGCTCGCCGAGCTGGCCGGACTCAAGGCCGAGGTCAAGGTCGAGGCGCGTCAGGTCAAGGCGGCCCTGGACCAGTTCCGCGAGCTGTTCGACCTGCTGCGCACAGCCCAGCAACGCCAGGACGAGGAGTCGGCGCGCCGCGCCGGGCGCGAGGTCGCGGGCCGCCAGGCCGCCGAGCGCGACCTGCTGCTCGATCTCCTGGACCTGCGCGACCGCCTCCAGGCGGGCCTCGACCAGGGTCAGGGCTACAGCCCGGGCTGGCTGGCCCGCCGGGGCGGGGCCGCCGGCTTCGTCGCCGGTATGAGCGAGGGCCTGGCCATGAACCTGCGGCGCCTCGACGAGGTGCTGCACCGCCGCCATGTGCGCCCGCTGGCGGTACTGGACCGGCCCTTCGACCCCCAGACCATGCACGCCGCCGAGGTGGTCAGGGACCCGGCGCGACCGGCGGGCCTGGTGGTTCGGGAACTGCGCAAAGGTTTCACCCAGGGCGACCGGCTGCTGCGCGCCGCCGAGGTCGTCGTCAACAAGACACAGGCCCCCCATCCATGAGCGACATCATTATCGGCATTGACCTCGGCACCACCAACTCCGAGGTGGCAGTGGTCCAGGGCGGCCGGGCCCGGGTCATCCCGGTGGACGGGGCCAAGATCCTGCCCTCTGTAGTCGGCCTGGCGGACGACGGTGCCCTGCTGGTGGGCCAGACCGCCCGCAACCAGTACGCCCTCTATCCCGAGCGCACGGTGCGCTCCATCAAGCGGCGCATGGGCGAGGACACCAAGGTCCAGATGGGGCCCCAGTCCTATACGCCCCAGGAGGTCTCCGCCCTGATCCTGCGCCGCCTCAAGCAGGCGGCGGAGACCGATCTGGGCCAGCCGGTGACCAAGGCGGTGATCACGGTCCCGGCCTATTTCTCCGACGCCCAGCGCCAGGCGACCCGCGACGCCGGGGCCCTGGCCGGGCTGGAGGTGGTGCGCATCATCAACGAGCCCACCGCCGCCGCCCTGGCCTACGAGGTGGACCACCCGGAGTCCAAGAACATCCTGGTCTATGACCTGGGGGGCGGCACCTTCGACGTCTCGGTGGTGCGCCTGAGCCGGGACGTGACCGAGGTCCTGGCCAGCCACGGCAACAACCACCTGGGCGGGGACGACTTCGATGCCAAGCTGGTCGAGCACCTGGTCGCCTGGCTGAAAGAGGAAAAGGGCGTGGACCCCAGCCACCATCGCGCCGCCATGGCCCGCCTGACCCGCGCCGCGGAGGCAGCCAAGATCGCCCTGAGCGACGCCCCCTTCGTGCGGGTCGAAGAGGAGTACCTGCTCGAACAGGCCGGCAACCCGGTCCACCTGTCCCTGGAGATCGCCCGGGACGACTACGAGGACATGATCGCCCCCTTCATCGCCGAGACCCTGGAGGCGGTGCATACCGCTATGCAGGGGGCCGGGCTGGCAGTGGCCGACCTGCACGAGGTCCTGCTGGTGGGCGGGGCCACCCGCACCCCGCTGGTGCAGAGCCGGCTGGAAGACATCCTCGGCATCCAGCCCAGGGCCGAGGTGGACCCGGACCTGTGCGTGGCCACAGGGGCGGCCATCCAGGCGGCGGTGATCGCCGGCGAGCAGGTCTCCGGCGTCCTGGTGGACGTGACGCCCTACACCTTCGGCACCAGTGCCTGGTCGGACCTCAACGGCGAGCCCTACCCCTACACCTTCATCCCGCTGATCCGCAAGAACACCCCCATCCCGGTGACCAAGAGCGAGGCCTTCGACACCATGTACGACGGCCAGACGGCCATCGACGTGCGGGTCTTCCAGGGCGAGGACCCCGACGCCCTGAACAACACCGAGCTGGGCTCCTTCCGCATCGAGGGCCTGAGCGACGTGCCCGCGGGCAACGTCATCATCACCACCTTCGCCCTGGACGTGAACGGCATACTGCATGTGACCTCGCGGGAGAAGCGCACCGGGCTGGAGAAGCACATCACCATCGACAACGCCACCGCCCGCTTCGCCCGGGATGAGCTGGAGGCGGCCCGGGGCCGTCTGTCCGACCTCATCGGCGAGGCCGAGACCGTCGAGACCGTCGAGACGGTCGAGGCTGGCGAGACCGCGGGGCGACGCGAGGCGGTGGCCGCCCGGGCCCTGATCGAGACGGCCGAGCGCCTCATGGGGGCGGCCAATGCCGAGGACCGCGACGACCTGGTGGACGCGGTCGAGGCGGTCCGCGACGCCCTGACGGCGGAGGACAGCGCCGCCCTGGGGCAGGCCCTGGGGCAACTCTCCGACCTCATCTACTACCTGGAGACCTGATGGAGCGCTGCCCCCACTGTCGGGCCCGCTGGGAGGGCGGGGATGCCTGTCGGCGCTGCGGCCTGGAGCCCGGGTCCCTGCTCGCCTGCGAGGCCGCCGCCGGGCGGCTGACCCGGTCCGCCCTGGCCCGGCTGGCGGACGGGGACCCGGCGGGGGCCCTGGCCGAGTTGACGCAGGCCCAGGGCCTGTACCGGGAGCCGATGCTTGAGCACCTGCTCGGATGGGCGCGCCACGAGGCCGTAGCGGGGGATCTGTCCGAGGGCTGAACCGCCTGAGTAGTAAGGCTTTCCAGGGCGTCCAGTGGTGGATAATTCGCCACTGGGTGGCTAATATCTCGCCATGTACC
>DYRB01000130.1:2918-6484 GCA_020718945.1 Lamprocystis purpurea
CCCGCCATCAAGCTGTCCGTGGATCGGGACCGCCGGCCGGGGCGCTTCCTCCTGACCGGCTCCGCCAATGTCCTGGCGCTCCCGCGGCTGTCGGAGTCACTCGCCGGCCGCATGGAGATCCTGACCCTGGAACCTCTGTCCCAAGGCGAGTTGCACGGACGCCGGGAGACCTTTATCGACGCAGTCTTTGCCGGAGACTGGCCACCGTTGTCCGCCGCGACCGAGCCGGACCTGAGGGGGGTCGTCATCGCCGGCGGCTATCCAGAGGCCCTGGGGCGTGCGGCGGGCAAGCGCCGCGATGCCTGGTTTGCCGCCTATGTCACGGCCCTGATCCAACGCGACATTCGCGACCTGGCCAACATCGACGGCCTCACGGACATGCCACGCCTGCTGACCCTGCTCGCCGAGCGGGTCGGCGGCCTGCTCAACATGTCCGAGCTGTCGCGCAGCACGACCATACCCCACAGCTCCCTGCGACGGTACCTGGCCCTGCTGGAGGCGACCTTCCTCTTCCGTCCCCTGCCCGCCTGGTCGGCGAATCTCGGCAAGCGGCTGATCAAGTCCCCCAAGGTCCACCTCATCGACGCCGGCCTCGCCGCCCATCTGGCCGGCCATACCGCCGAGTCGCTGGCGCGCAATCCCGTCCACTTCGGCGGCCTGCTGGAGACCTTCGTGGTCGGGGAGGTCCGCAAGCAGGCCGCCTGGTCGGATACCCGAGTGCGCCTGTTTCACTATCGCACCACGACCGGGCGCGAAGTGGACCTGGTGCTGGAGAATGCGGCGGGGTTGCTCGTCGGCATCGAGGTCAAGGCGGCGGGCGCGGTGTGCGCCAAGGACTTCGTCGGCCTGGACGCCCTGGCCGAAGACAGCGGCGGTCGGCTGCGGGCTGGCATAGTCCTCTACGCCGGGGCTCAGGCAGTGGCCTTCGGCGACGGCAGGTTCGCCATGCCCATCAGCGCCTTGTGGCGCTTGGGTGGCGGCGGCGGCGGGTAGCGGACGACGGCCGTCGGACCGGCTTGACGCCCGTCCGGGGCCAGCGTAACCTCCCCGTTCTCCGTGCTGTATGTTATTAAAAACAAAGCATTGCGTGCAACTGTCGGCACGGGGCAGGCACCGGGGTCGCACCACGAGGGAGGCATCATGGGGAACTTCAAGGCCATGTTGGGCCTGCCGGAGGGCATGGCCCAAAACCCGGAATTCCAGTCCGCTCTGGTCCGGTTCGCGGTCTGGATCTTCGGCGCCGTCTACATCTCGCTGGGGGCCGTCACCGCTTACTACCGGGTCGATGTCCCCTACTTCCTGTCCCTGTTCAGCCTCTTCACCCTGCTCTACGGGGGCCTGTTCCTCAGCGTCCTGCGCCGCCCCGAATGGCCCGCCCGGCGCTATTTCGCCCTGACCCTGGACATAATCGCCATCTCGTTGGCCATTTTCATTACCCGAGAGGTCATCAGCCCCTTCTACCTGCTCTACATCTGGATCTTCATCTCCGCCGGGACCCGCTACGGCAGCCGCCACCTGGTGCTCGCATCGGTGGAGGCGGTGGTCGCCTACAGCCTGGTCCTCACCGCCCTGGACAAGTGGAGCCAGCACCCCTTCGAGGCGGTCTTCTTCCTGCTCCTGCTGGTCCTGCTGCCCCTCTATCAGTTTGCCCTGGTGCGTCGGGTGCAGCGGGCCAAGGACGAGGCCGAGCGGGCCAACAAGGCCAAGGGGGAGTTCCTGGCCTTCATGACCCATGAGTTGCGCACCCCGCTGACCGGGGTCATCGGCATGACCGAACTGCTCAAGACTACGGAGTTGAACGGCGAGCAACGGGACTATGTCCAGTCGGTCACCAGTTCCGCCCACATCCTCGGCGCCCTGATCGGCGACATCTTGGACTTTTCCAAGATCGACGCCCAACGCCTGCACCTGGAGCAGGTCCCCTTCAACCTGCGGACCCTGGTCCGCGAGGTCTGCGAGGTACTGGAGCCCCTGGCCCTGGCGGCCCGGGTGGAGCTGATCTGCGACCTGGCCCCGGAGGTCCCGGCGACGGTCATTGGGGACCCGTTGCGGGTACGCCAGATCCTGTTCAACCTGGCCGGCAACGCCGTCAAGTTCACCCAGGACGGGGAGGTCCAGGTGCGCGTGACGGTACGCCCCGCCGAGGCCGGGATCGACGAGCCCCACCTGCTCCTGGAGGTCCTCGACACCGGCATCGGCATCCCCAAGGCCAAGCTCGCCGAGATCTTCGAGGGCTTCAGCCAGGCCGACGTCTCCACCACCCGGCGCTTCGGCGGCTCTGGGCTCGGCACCACCATAGCCCGCCAACTGGCCCTGCTGATGCACGGGTCCATCGGCGTGGACAGCGTCGAGGGCCAGGGGAGCCGCTTCTGGATCCGCCTGCCCCTACTCGGCGGCGTCCTGCCGGAGGTCCAGGCCCCGGCGCGTCGGCTCCAGGGCCTGCGCGCCCTGGTGGTGGAGCGCAATGGCACCCAGCGGGCCCTGATGTGCACCGTCCTGGGGCGCGAGGGGGTCGAGTGCCTGGCCCTAACAAAGCCTGAAGACCTGAGCGACCCGGTGTCCCCGGACTTCCTGGTCATTGCCGATCAACTGCGCGGCCTCGACCTCCCGGCCATTCGCGCCCGTGTCGCCTCCGCCCTGGGGGGGGAGCGCCCCTGCCTGTACCTGACCTGCGCCGCCCGACGGCCGGAGGGGTCCCAGGACGACACCCGCTGCCTGGGTAAGCCTTTTCTGGCCGCGGACCTGGTAGCGGCGGCCGAGGTGCTGGTCGGGCGCGCCCCCGTCACGGCGGCGGCGGAGCCCGCCGCGAACGCCCTCAGCGCCACCCCGACCGCGGCGGTGCGGGTCCTGGTGGCGGAGGACAACGATATCGCCGCCAAGGTCCTCACCAGCTTCCTGACCAAGATGGGCTACCCCTACACCCGGGTCGAGGACGGCGAACAGGCCCTGAGCGAGGCCCTGGCCGGGGGTTACGCCATCGCCGTGGTGGACCTGCGCATGCCCAAGATCGACGGGGCCGAGTTCGCCCGCCGCTACCGCGCCCAGGCCGGCGACCGGCCCCTGCCTATAGTGGCGCTCACCGCCAACGCCTCCGAGGACGTGCGCCAGTCCTGCCTGGAGGCCGGCATGGACGACTTCCTGGCCAAACCGGTGAGCCCTGAACTGCTGCGCCAGACCATCGAGCGCATGGCCCTGAAGCCCCAGAGCCCGGAAGCCCCGACCCCCGGCGCCCCTGCCCCGAAACCCACCAAGCCACAACCGCCGGATTGATCCAGCGCAGCACTGGACGGGCGGCCGGGGGCGCGGTATACAGCCCCCGGCGGCCTGCCGCAGGCCGGTACCGAACCGGACGGCCCCTTGCCTTCGGCCAGGTCCTACCCCATAGGGCCCCCTGCGGCGCAACGCTGTACCACAGACAACCACAACGGGAGAGAGACGATGGCGAACTTCAGCGACTTGATCGGTGCCTTCATGCAGACCGCGATGGCCCCCTCCGGGCAGCAGCGCGCGGGCAGTGCCCTGGAGGACCTGATGCGTGCCGGCATGTCCGCCCTCGGCGGCGCCCA
>DYRB01000130.1:6584-7648 GCA_020718945.1 Lamprocystis purpurea
GGTCAGGCCGGCGGCCTGGGGGCGGTCCTCGGCGGCCTGCTGGGCGGGGGCGGGGACTCGGTCAAGGGGGCCCTGGGCGGCGGCGCCCTGGCCATGCTCGCCAGCATCGCCTTCAAGGCCATGCAGGGGGCCGGGCAGGCCCCGGCCGGTGCCGCACCGGGCGGCTTCAACATCCCCGGGCTCACAGCGCCCCAGACCCAGGCGGAGGTCCAGACCGCCGAGGCCACCTCCCAACTCATCCTCAAGGGCATGATCAACGCCGCCAAGGCCGATGGTCAGATCGATCAGGGCGAGATGCAGCGTATCGTCGGCAAGTTGCAAGAGGTCGGCATGGACGACCAGACCAAGGCCTGGGTCATGCAGGAGATGAGCTCGCCCCTGAATCTGGGCGCCTTCGCCGCCGAGATCCCAAGCCCCGAGGTCGCCGCCCAGGTCTATGCCGCCTCGCTCCTGGCCATCGAGGTCGATACCGACGGGGAGCGCAACTACCTGGCCCAGTTGGCCCAGAAGACCGGCCTGCACCCCATGGTCGCCCAGCAGATCAAGCAGTCCATGGGCATCGCCTGACAGGCCCCGGAACTGCCGACCGGAAATCGGGTCTTCCCACCTGGCCTTCCGGTGCCCCCTTAAAGGCGCTGGCGGGGGTCTGTCTGAACGCGGCGTCACGCCTCGCAGCCCCCGCCCGCCTCCCGGTTACCCCCTGTCCTGTTTGTTCACCGCGCCGCCAGGGCGCGGCAAGGAGTCCCTATGAAGAAAACCCTCACCGCCCTGGCGCTGATCGCGCCCCTGGCCATCCAGGCCGCGCCCAAGGTCCAGGAGACGACCCTGGACAACGGCCTCAAGGTGGTGGTCAAAGAGGACCGCCGCGCCCCGGTGGTCACCTCCCAGGTCTGGTACCGCATCGGTTCGAGCTACGAGTACGGCGGCCTGACGGGGGTATCCCATGTCCTGGAGCACATGATGTTCAAGGGCACCGACAGGCACCCGCCGGGGGCCTTCTCGCGCATAGTCGCGGAGAACGGCGGCGACGAGAACGCCTTCACCGGGCGCGACTACACCGCCTA
>DYRB01000131.1 GCA_020718945.1 Lamprocystis purpurea
GCGGCCCAGGGCCGCACGGGGGCAAGCGCTCGCCGGTCAGGCGTGCGCTGAGGGGGGGCGGTCGAGGAGCGAGGGAATATGGGAGTGAAAGGCGGGGGGCAGGTGGGCGACGGCAGCGTCGGATCGGGGCAGGTCTAACGCCGGCGCGGTCTCCGTGAGAATCACGCAAAGGACATGGTGGCAATGGCTGCCGTGATGACCGTCGTCGTTGTGGCCGCCGTTGTCCTGATCGGCCGTTGCGGACAGGTCGTGACCGGCATGTCCAACGTCATGAACGTCATGGTAGTCATGATTATGGGCATGCACGCCAGCGGCCGCGGCGCCACCGTCCAGGTGCCCATGCACACCAGCCGCCACCGACCAGGCGGCCTGGAGCGGCAGGACGAGCATGAGCATCAAGGCGATCAGGCGGCACATGGGCGGCATTGTAGGGGCAAGGTCAAAGATCCGCCAACCGGCCCAATGGCCGTCGGCCTTAGTGCGGTCGGTTGGGGGGGCGGACACCCCGAGGGAGCTGACCGAGGGAGGTGGGGGCCTCACCGCTTAGGAACAGTTCAGAAACAACTGAGGCATCTGGGGGGCGGGCGTCCCGCCCGCCAGACGGGCCAGAGGCCCGTCCCCCGGTCCAGAACGTATCGCTTGTTCTTGAACCGTCGCTTACTTCAACCGGCCGCCATGTCGCTCAACAACAGCCTCCGGCGACCGCTCTGCCATCCTCGTGCGCCGTGAAGGGCAGGCCCATGCCGCAGCCCTCGAAGATCCCGATGTGCCGCCCGCCACCCCCAAAGAAGTCGAAGTGGGGCCGTAGGCGGGTCTCCTGGAGCATGCGCCAGGTGTTGCCGCACACCGCCATCACCTTGCCCGTCGCAAAGCGGTGGTGCTTGTCCAGGGACCAGGCGCCAGGGTGGCGCGGCAGGGTCCCGCGGTAGGCGACCGCCTGACCGTAGTCCTCGCAGTCGGGCTCCAGCCCGGGGAGCTTGAACAGGCGGTAGGTGGCCGAATAGAAGCGGGCCGGTGCCACCCGCTCTTCGATCTGCGGGTCTTGGATTCCGATGGGTCGGTCCGCCACCAGTCGCGGGTCGGTGAAGCCGGCGTTGCGGGCCAGGTGCAGAAAGTCGTTCCAGTACAGGGCCCCTGCCAGGCACTCCCCGTAGAGCACGGGGTCGGCGGCCAGCTCCGAGGGCACCCGACGGTCGGCGTAGACATCGGAGAAGTACAGCTCCCCGCCGGCCTTAAGCAGGGCCTGAGCCCCGGCGAGCACGGCGGCCTTGTCCGGGGAGAGGTTGACCACGCAGTTGGAGACGATGAGGTCGAAGCCCTCCCGCTCCAGCCCCAGGGTCTCCAGGTGCTCGATGCGGCCCTCGATGAGGCGGACATTGGAGCGGCGGTAGCCGTAACGGTCCCGATGGTAATCCTGGTGGCGCTCGGCCACGGCCAACTGCTCGCCGGTCATGTCCACGCCGACCACCTCACCGGCCTCGCCCACCAACCGGGAGAGCAGATAGAGGTCCCGACCCGAGCCGCAGCCCAGGTCCAGGACCCTCAAGCCCTCCAGCAGGTCGGGGGCCACCAGGCCGCAGCCGTAGTAGCGCCCGCTCACCTCCGGGTGAATGTCGGCCAGCAGGGGCTTGAGATACTCGGGGACCGCGCCTGGGGTACAGCAGGCATCGGTGCGCAGGTCGGCGCTGCCCTGGAGGGCCGTGCCGTAATACTGCCTGACGGTGTCGTGAAGGGCGTTTGTGCTGCTCATAGGGATGCTCGTGAAGGGTCAGTGCCGTCGCAGGCAGACGGCGAGGAAGCCCCCGAGCGGAAACCGCGGGGGTATCAGGGGCTCGACTTGCCGGGCGATGGTCCCGCCTCCCGGCAGGAACACAGCCCAGCGGGCCAGGATCTCGGGTGCCGGGGTCAGACCAGAGGTCCAATCCAAGACCTCGCCCAGGAGGTCCCAACGGGCCCCGCGATAGCCCCCGCGCCCGTGCTTGGTGAGGTACAGCAGACTGCGCCGGTGCAGCAGGCCGAGCAGGACGGCGCGTCGGCTGACCCGCCACAGTTCCCGCAGGGCCTGCTCTGGGTCCGGGACGAAACAGAGGCTGGTCATGGCCAGGGCATGGTCGAAGGCCCCCTCCGCGAACGGCAAGGCACCGGCCCTGCCACCGACCAGGGCGATGCGCGGGTCGCGCTGCCGGGCAAAGCGCAGGGCCGGCAGGTCCGGGTCCAGCCCCGTCACATCGAGCCCGCGGTCGCTCAGGGTGATGCTGAAGTGTCCGGTCCCGCAACCGACATCGAGTACGGATTCCCCCGGGCGCGGGCGCAGCAGCTCGGTCAAGAGGGCGAGCTCCCGCCCGCTGATCCAGGCGCCGCGCGGGGTCTCGTACCAGGCGTGGTAGGCCGCGGGGTCCATCATCGCGGCACTCGGACTGGCGGCGGACGGGATCTGGTCCCAAGGGGAAGGCTAGGCATCGTCGGAGGGTGCATCGAGCCCAGGCGGCCCGGAAAGGCGCGCCTCTTGGGGTGCGGTCGGCACACCAAGAACCTCACCGAGCAGGGCCTTGGCGCGCTGGGCGATGAAGGCGTCGGACAACTGCCGATCCCGCCACAGGAGGGCCTGGGATGCCTCCCTGTCCTGGAACAGGAGGTCGGCCGGGGCCGGGTCGAAGGGGTGCTCGCGGGTGATGCGGGCGATCCGGCCCAGGTTCACCCCGCGACCGTCATCCAGCAGGATCAGGTGCGGGGCCAGACCTTTGAGCGGATCGGGGCGCGGGAAGTCCACCAGACCCAGCAAGACGTAGGGCTTGCCCGTGATGCGAATCCCAAGCTGAACCTCGGTGTCCGCGATCTCGACGAGGTAGATGGTCTCCCCCACCGCGGCGCGGAGCCGTTCCACCTGCCGGGTGTACTCGGGGGAGGGCCAGAGGCGCCCAACCGAGGCCATGGGGTCGTCGTCCCGGGTCACGGGGGGCGGTGGGTTGGCGCTGTCGTTCACCTCAGGGCCCCCGGGGTTTGCCTGCCGCGACGGGCTGGTCTGGGCCGGCCTCGCCCCTGTCCTGTTGGGCCGCGGCCCCCTCTCGCAGGGCCTGGGCCACGGCCCCGCGCAGTCGGATCAGGTCGCCGTCCAGGGCCGGTTGGCCGTGCCACCACTGGTAGTCGGGGGACTGATGGCCGGCACCGAGGCGCACGTTGCGCAGGTGGCGCTCGGTCGTCTCCAGGAGGTCGGCCACCGCCGCGGCCCCGGCCGGATGCAGGGCGGCGACGCCCTGCGCCTCCGCGAGCTTGAGCCGGGCTATGTCGGCGAGGCGGTCCCCGGCTTCGAGCTGCTCGCGCACATAGCGCGGGGCGTGGCAACCGCTGCAAATCCACTCGCGCACCGCGGGCCCCCGCCCCGGGTCCATGGTGTCGCCGTGGTCGGCCGCGTGCTGGTGGCAGTAGGCGCAGCCGGGGGCGCGGTAGTTGCCGCGATCCAGGGGCAGGGTCCAGTCGGGGCGGCCGATGCGCACCAGGACCCCGTGCTTGGAGGTGGCGTAGCTGTGGGCGACGCTGCCCGCGTGACAGCCGGTGCAGGCGGCGTCCTGCCGGGCCTTGGGCAGGGCGCCGTGCCGCTCGCCGTGGCAGGCGAGGCAATCGGCCGCGACCGCGTGGGGCCCGGCGCGCCACTGGGCGACCAGGGCGGGGTCCCGGGCTCCATGGCATTCGAGACACTCGACCTGGGTGAAGGGCCCTTCGGGGACGGTCGCGGGCCCATCCCCGCCTTGCGCCGTGACCGTCTGGGCCAGCAGGACCGCCCCCAGGAGGATGCCGCCCAGTCTAGTTGCCGACACGGTTGGCCTCCGTGTAGGGCCCGGCGAGCCACAGATCGCCGGCATTGCTGCGATGCCCGTCGCGGGCCTGTTCCGCCTCACCCAGGGTGCGCAGCGCCTCCGCCTGGAACTGTATGTTGGCGAAGGCCTTGTCCATGGCCGCATGGCCCCGGGTCACGCCCTCGGCATCATTGTGAGCGGCGGCCTTGTAGCTGCCCAGATTGTCGAAGTACCACATCTCGAAATAGGCTCGCTCGATGCCGGAGACGTTGTAGAAGGCCGAGGCCTGGCCCTCGTAATAGCCGATGCGCGCCCTTGCCATAAGGCCATCCGGTGCGTCCATGGGATAGGTCGGGCGCTCGCTGGGACCCGGATGGAGCAGGTCGTCGGCCCGCAGGCCCTTGAGCAGTCCCTCGGCCGCATAGAGTTTGCCCCAGGCCACCTTGCGCTCGCGGTCCAGCCCGGCGAGCCAGTCCCGCGACTGGCCCTCTGCGTGACAGTCCATGCACAGCGCCACCCAGCGCTCGCGCAGGACCCGGTTGCCCGAGGTCTGTGGATTCACCTCCAACAGGCCGAACTTCCACAGGCTCTTGTCTGCCACCTGGTGGCGGCCGCGGTCCATGTGGCAATAGGCGCAACTGGGTGCCTTGTAGTTGCCCTTGGCCAGCGGCTTGCTCCAGTCCCAGGCGTCGCCCTCCTCGCGCACGATGCGCCCGTGGGCCGAGGCGAAATAGGTCTCGTCGTCCGGGTGGGGCGGGCCCGAGTGACAGGTGATGCAGGCCTCCGGGCGACGCGCCTCCGCCGGGTCGAAGCGGTGCCGGGTATGGCAGGAGTCGCACTTGGTCGCCACCGAATGGCACTGCACGCAGGCCTGCACCTCGGCCTTGGGCTTGTCGGCGAAGTGCTTGGCGTCCACGGCCCGCTCCATGGCCAGGACATGGCTGGGGAAGCCGTAGCGGGCCTCGTCCTGGAAGTCGCCGTGCTGCTTGGCGTGACAGGCGCCGCAGACCTCCGGGGTGGGCAGGTGCAGGCGCTGGTGGTCGGCCCCGTGGCAGTCCGGGCAGGCGACCGGCTCCTTTTCGGCAAGCCTGGCATGGCGGCTGGCACGCCAGTCGGCGACGATCCCGGGGGTGATGGCCTCGTGGCACTGGATGCACTGGTCGGCAGCAAAGACCCCCTGCACGCCCTGGACCGGTTGGAAGAAGCGCCCCGGGTCCCACCAGCCCTGCACCGGATCGGGCGACCAGACCTGGGAGTAGAGCCCGGCACCGGGGCCGGACTTGCTCCAATGGACATAGACAAGGCCCAGGGGGATGGCGACCAGCACCAGGGCCACCGGCACCCAGACGTAGCGGACCCGCCCGCCGCTCATGTCTGCCTCCGGTGGTGAAGCGCCCAGCGGCCGAGCCCCAGAAGCACCAGCAGGAATACCGGTCCCAAGGCTAACCAGCGGCCGGATGCGGACCCAGGGCCCGAAGCGGGATTACCCCGGGGGACTTCCCGCATCGGTTGCCGTGCGTCAGGGGCTGACAGAGACCGGGGCGGGACCCCCAGATAGGCCGCGACCTGGGCCCGTGCCCTGGCATCTGCCACCGGGCGGAGCATAGTGACGCGATGCCCCTCCATGCGTGCCAGGAGGGCCGGCCAGTCCGCTCCGGCATAGGCCGCCGGGTCCGGTACCGCGTGGCAGTTGCCGCAGAGGGCGCGATAGGCCCTGGGTGCCTCCTCACCGGCGGCGAGCGGGCGCAGGGCGTGCCGCTCCAGATAGGCGAGCAAGGCGGCCAGTTCCTCCGGACTGGGCCGCTCGATGGGGCGCAGTCGATCGCCAAAACGTGCGGTCACGTCCATCAGCAGATCCATGCGGGGGACCACCTGGGCCCATTCCCCGGCGCTGTGCTGGCCGGGACCGGGCGCGAAATGGCACTGGCCGCAGTAGCGGCCCAGCAGGCGGGCACCTGGGCCCTCGGGCTCCGGGAGGACCCCGGGGTCGATCTCCGGCGGCATCCGCTCCGGGTAGGTGCGGCAGAGGTCGAGGCCCACCCAGTCGTGGCTCGCCCAGACCGGGCCGACGGCGATCAGGCCCGCCAACATCAGGGGACCAGGGACCCTCATGCCAGGGCCTCCCGGGCAGGGGCCCCAGAAACCGGCCGCAAGGCGCGCCGCAGGGAGGCCAATGGCGCCTGATCCGCCAGGATGGCTGCCGCCGCCCGTCGCCCGGCGGCCAGGGCGGTGACCACGAGATCGGGACCCTGGCTGGCGTCGCCACCCGCGTAGATGCGGGGATTGGCGGTACGGCCCTCGGCGTCGCAGCGGATGCGGCCCTCGGCGTCGGTCTCCACGCCCAGGTCCGCCAGCCAGTCCGGCGGGGCCGCCTGCTGGCCGAAGGCGGGGATCACCCGGTCGCAGGCCACCCGGCGCTCGCCGCCTGGGGTGTCGTCCCGGCCCGGCTCCTGCCTCACGCCGGGACTTCCACGTCCCTGTGGGTCGAACGCCACCGCATCCAGGCCGTCGTCGCCCAAGATCGCCAGGGGTCGGTGGTCGAACAGGAAGTGGACGCCCTCCTCCCGCGCCGCCCGCACCTCTGAGGGCGAGGCACGCAGCCGGGATTCCGGGCCTCGGTAGGCCAGGGTCACGGCCGCCCCGAGCCGCAAGGCCGAGCGGGCGCAGTCCATGGCGGTATCGCCGCCACCGAGCACCAGCACCTGCGCGCCGTCCAGGTCCGGCGCCTCGCCGGCGTTGACTGCCGCGAGAAAGCCCAGGGCCTCCAGCACCCCGGCCTGGTCCCGTCCGGGTAGGGCGACGGGGCGGGCGCTCTGTGCACCCAGGCCGAGGAAGACCACGTCATGTTCGGCCGCGAGTCGCAAGGCCAGAGCCCTGTCCACCGCGATACCCAACTCGAACCGCACACCGGCGCCCTCCAACCAGTCCCGTCGCCGGGCGAGCAGGGACTTGTCGAGCTTGAAGGGCGGCACCCCGGTGGCGAGCAGGCCGCCGATTTCCCGATTGCGGTCATAGACGGTCACGGTCCAGCCCGCGGCGTTCAACCGCTCGGCGCAGGCGAGCCCGGCGGGACCGGCACCGATCACGGCGGCACGCTGACCGGTGCGATGGGCAGGCGGACCGGGGGGGGTCCAGCCGGCCGCCAGGGCGCGGTCCAGGATAGACCCCTCCACAGCGCCGATGGTCACCGCCCCCTCCATCTGGCCCCGGGCACAGCCGCCCTCGCACAGCCGGTGCTGGGGGCAGAGCCGACCGCACACCTCCGGCAGTGGGTTGGTCGCCTGGACGATCTCGGCGGCCTCGACCCAGCGTCCCGCGGCGGCGGCGGCCAGCCAGTCGGGGATGCGGTTGCCCAGCGGGCAGGCGTTGCGGCAGCCGGGGACACCGCAGTCGAGGCAACGCCCCGCCTGCCGCGCCAGGAGGGCAAGGTCCGGCTCGGCGTGGGTCTCGCGCCAGTCGCCCAGGCGCTCGCCGACGGGTCGCTCAGGGATGGGCTCGCGGGCGGCGGACGCTACCGGCGGCGCCCCCAGCAGCCGGCTGGCATCGCGCCGCACGCCGGGTTGAAAGAGGTTGCGCACATCGCGGATGGCCAGGGCATCGGTGGGGCACGAGACGACGCAGCGGGCGCAACCCATGCAGTCCTCGATACCGGTGACGCGACCCTGGGCACGGCCCTGCTCCCAGACCGGGATGCCCATGTCGCAGGCCTGCTCGCAGCGCCGGCAGTCGATGCAGCGCGCCTGGTCCATCTCCACGCCATAGAA
>DYRB01000132.1:0-4883 GCA_020718945.1 Lamprocystis purpurea
GGCTTCGCGGTCAAGACCCCGGTGGTCCCACTGCACACCTGGCTGCCGGTGGTGGCGACCGACGGGCCCGTCGCCGTGGCGGCCCTGATGACCGGGCTCAAGCTCGGGGCCTATGGGCTCATCCGTTTTGCCGTGCCCCTGGCCCCGCAGGCGGCGGCCGACCTGCACTGGTTGCTGGCCGGGCTGGGGGTGCTGGGCATGCTCTACGGGGCCCTGGGGGCCCTGGCCCAGACCAACTTGAGGCGTATGCTGGCCTTCTCCAGCGTCAGCCATGTGGGGCTGGTGGTGCTCGGCATCGCCTCCCTCAACCTGCAAGGCATCCAGGGTGCTGTCTTCCAGTTGCTCAATTTCAGCCTGATCTCCGGGGGGCTCTTCCTGATCGCCGGCTTCCTGCACCAGCGCACCGGGACCACCGAGGCGGGCAGCCTGGGCGGCGTGTCCCAGACCATGCCGCTCCTGGCCGGGACCTTCCTGTTCCTCGGCCTGGCCTCCCTGGGCCTGCCGGGGACCAGCGGCTTCCCGGCGGAGTTGCTGCTCATCCTCAGTGCCCTGGCCACCCACACCGGGGCCGGGCTGGCCGCCCTGTTTGCGGCGGTGCTGGGGGCCGGCTATTTCCTCGGTCTGTACCGGCGGGCCTTCCTGGGGCCGGTCACCGGGCCCCTGGTGGCCGGGGCCTCGGACCTGGTGCGGCGCGAACTGGCGGTGACCGGGGTCGCCGCCCTGCTGGTCCTGGGCCTGGGGCTCTATCCCCAGGGTGTGCTGGATCTGACCCAGGCCGCCGCCGCCCGCTGGGCAGCCCATTTGCCCACCGTCGCGGCCCCGGCGGTTGCCGGGCCACCTCATCCCTGACACCGAAACGCCGTTGAGGCGTGCGCCCCGGGGCCCCTGCCTGTCGCCCGTCCGGCGGGGCGTGTAGATCGTCATCGACGATAAGCGCCTGAGACGGTTGCATGAGGCGACAAAACGAGGCAATCTTGCGCCCAATGGCCTAGGCAGCATGCCTAGGTCTGTTTCCATCAACCCTGGACGGCGCCGGCCCGCGGGGACAGGGCGTGAGAGGAACTTCGCGCTATGAGCACCAGACCCACACCGGATGATCCGGCCCTCGCCCGCCAGTACCCTCTGGCGGAGCCGGGCGATGCTTCCTCGTTCCCCGACCAGGCCCAACGCCCATTCCCCAGGGAGCGCGTCTTCCCAAGGCCCCTGGCGCGGCCCGCCGAACCTCAGCCCGCACGCCTGGATGCCCTCTTTGCATCGGCCCCCGTACCCCTGGCCTGCCTCGACTCCCTGGGGCGCATCCGCGACCTGAACCTGGCCGGGGCGGCCCTGTTGGGCAGCGCCCTGGACGCCCTGCGCGATGCCCCCCTGACCATGTGGATGGAGCCGGGGGAGGTGGAGGGCTTCTTTGCCCACCTCCTCGCGGTGTTGGAGCGGGGCGGGCGTCAGACACTGGACGGCCGGCTGCGCGACCGCCTCGGCGGCCATCGGGACGTCCGGCTGATCTCCACCCGTCACGGCGAGGGTCCCAATCCCCTGTGCCTGACCGCTATCCTCGACATCACCGAGCAGCGCCGCGGCGAGGAGCGGCTGCGCCGGGACGACGCCTTCGGCAACGCCCTGCTGCGCGCCCTGCCCATGGAGGCGGCGGTGCTCGACCGCAGCGGTCTGGTGGTGGCGGTGAACGAGGGCTGGCAACGCTCCGCCCGGCAGGGCGGGGCCGAGGTGCGGCTGACCGTGGGCATAGGGCTGGACTTCGTGCGGACATGTCGGCAGGCGGTGCGGCAGGCGGGCGACAGCGGCGAGGTGGGCGCGGCCCTGGGCGGGGTGACCGCCGTGCTCTCTGGGGCCAGCCCGAGCTTCGCCCTGGAATACGGCGAGACCTGCCCCGAGGGGCCGCGCTGGTTCAGCCTCACCGCCATAGCCCTGCCCGAGCCCATCGGCGGGGCCCTGCTGACCCGCACCGAGGTCACGGCACTCAAGGTCGCCGAGGACACAGCCCGGCGCTGGGAGGCGGGCCCTGCCCATGCGGCCCGGGTCAATGCGGTCGGCGCCCTGTCCTGCGCCCTGATCCACGAATTGGCGCAGCCCCTGGCCACCCTGGGCTTCTCCGGCGACACAGCCCTGACCCTGGTGCGCTCCGGCGCGGCAACCCCGGAACAGGTCATCCCGCTGCTGGAGCGCATCGACGCCCAGGCGACCCGGGCGGGCGAACTGGTGCGCCGCCTGCGCGGCTTCATGCGTCGCGGTACCGCCGAGAAGGGGCCCATCGACCTGGTGGCGACCCTGCATGAAGGGGCGGATCTGGTCCGGCCCCAGTTGGCGGAAAAGCGTGTCGAACTGATCCTGGAAGTCCCGACCGGCCCGGTGGCGGTACTGGCCGATCAGATCCAGGTCGAGCAGGTCCTGGTCAATCTGGTGAACAACGCCATAGAGGCCATGGAACAGGCCGGAAGCCCCAGGCGGGAGGTCCGGGTGCAACTGGGTTGGGCCGGGGATGCCTGCCTGGTGACGGTGCGCGACACAGGCCCAGGTCTGGCGGCGGGGCGCTACGAACAGGTCTTTGATGCCTTCGAGACGGGCAAGCCGTCCGGCCTGGGGATGGGGCTCGCCATCAGCCGCACCCTGATCCAGGGCCACGGCGGTCACCTCTGGGCAGACCCCGACGCCAGCGGCGGGGCCGCCTTCCACTTCACCCTGCCGGCGGGGCCAACGCCCTAGGTCCGACAGGCGGCTAGCGCTTGCGCTGCTTGGACTGGCCCTGACCCGGGCCCTGGCTCAGGTTTTGGCTCATGCTCTGACGCAGCAGATCGCCCAGGGTGCCCATGCCCTCGCTGGGCTTGGCGTAGTCCGCCGCCCGGGGGGCGGGCTCGGTCTGACCGCGGCGCTCCGGGTTCAGGGACAGGCCGATCCGGCGCTTGTCCAGCTCCACGCTCAACACCGTCGCCTCCACCTCCTGGCCGGCGCTCAGCACCTCGTTGGGGTGGGTGACGCGCTTGGTGGCGCCCAACTCGCTGATGTGGACCATGCCCTCCAGCCCCGGGGCCAACTCGACGAAGGCCCCGAAGGGCTGGACCCGGGTGACCCGGCCCTTGACCGTGGCCCCCACCGGGAACTGGCGGTCCGCGTCGGTCCAGGGGTTCTTGGCCAGGGCCCGCAGGGACAGGGCGATCTTTTGCGGGTGCCTGGGGTTGTCGGTCTGGTCCACCCGCAGCACCGCTACCTCCACCTGCTGGCCGACACTCAGCAGATCGCTGGGGTCGCGCACCCGCTCAAAGGCGAGCTCGCTGATGTGGATCATGCCCTCCACCCCGCCCAGGTCGACGAAGGCCCCATAGGGTTGCAGGGAGGTCACGGTGCCCGGCAGCACGGCCCCGGGGACTATGCGGGCGCGCAGTTCCTCGGCCTTGGCGCGGCGCTCCTCTTCCAGCAGCTCGCGGCGCGAGACCACTAGGTTGGGGTGCTTGCCACCCTCGAACTTGGTGATGCGGAAGGCGAGGCGCTGGCCGACATAGGTGGACAGGTCCTCGACGAACTGGAGCGAGATCTGGGAGGCGGGGCAGAAGGCCCGCACCCCGGCGATCTCGACCTCGATGCCGCCCTTGATGACCCCGGTGACGTGGCCCTCCACCGGCAGGTGCTGCTCGTGGGCCTGCTCCAACCCGGCGGTGCCGTGCATGCGCCGGCCGTGCTTGCTGCCCAGCAGCAGGGTGCCGCTGTCGGCGTCGATGGCGCTCACCGCCAGGTCCACCGGGTCGCCAACCCCCAGGGTCAGGTTGCCGTCGGCGTCGGTAACATCCTGGATGTCGATGATGGCGTCGGTCTTGCCGCCCAGGCTGACATAGACGTGATCCCGTCCGATGGAGGCGACGCGGCCCTGGACCCGGTCGCCCACCTGGGGCGGGCGCTTGGTCTTGGTGGCGTGTTGGCGGTCGAACTGGCCGAGGAGGGCTTCGAAATCTTCGTGGTCGGTCATGGCGATGCAGGCTGAGGTTGGCGGGCGGAAAAAGGGGGGCCAATGTACCAGAAGGGGGCGGCTGACCGGAAACCGCGGTGCCGGGCGGACCCGATTCAGGCCCCGAGACTGGCCGCCGCCAGGGGCAGGGGGACGCGCAACACGGCGCAGATGGCGCGCAGGGACTCGGCCTCGGCCACCTGGACCTGACGGTCCCAGGCCACGGTGACCGCCAGGGCCGCCACCAGGGTCCCCTTGGCCTGGGGGCGCAGGCCGGTCAGTGGGGGCAGGACCCGCTCGAAGACCTCGCGCCAGTCCTCCCGCAGCCTGGGCCCAGGGGGCGCCGGGGCCCAGCCGGCCCGGGCCAGGCCGGCGTCGGCCGCCGCGCGGGCCTGGCTACCGTCCCCATGACCCAGGTGGGCCAGGGCCAGGATCAGGTCGCGCCCTTGCGTCTCCAGGTCCGCCAACTCCAGGCGCCCGGGCCGCGGCACCCGGGACGGCTCCAGGGCGTCGCCAAGCTGTACGCGCAGCATGAGGGCAAGGGCGTACTCGAAGACCTCCACCTGACGGTCGGCGCGGATCAGGGCGATGACGGTGCGCTCCAGGCGTGCCAGGTCGGCACGCGGGAGGCGGCGCAGGGCGGGGAAGGCGAGCTCCGCCAGGGGCAGGCGCTGCTGGGGCGCGGGGGCCGGGTGCTCGGCCAGCAGGTGGGCCAGGCGCCCCTCTGCCTCGGCCCCCAGGCCCCGGGCGACCAGCAGGCGCTGCGCCTCGCTCAGGTCCGGGTCGCCGGCGAGCAGGAGCCGGCAGAGCAGGGGCGCGGCCCATTCGGGGGAACGGGCGGCGGCGCTGAGCCCAGCGGGCAGGGACTCGACCAGCAGGGCGGCGGCAAGCAGGGCGGAGCCGTCGGGGGTGTCCGGGAACCCTGGGAACG
>DYRB01000132.1:4983-7546 GCA_020718945.1 Lamprocystis purpurea
TGGGCCGGGTGGAAGCGCGGGTCGAGGCGGCGGATACGCTCGGTCAGGGGTGGGTGGGACGACAGCAGCCGCGTCTGGGTCCCGGGGCCGAAGGTCATATGGCTGACCTCCTCGGCCTCCGCGATCAGCAGCCCGCCACCGGGCTCCACGGCGATGCGCCTCAGGGCCCCGGCTATACCGTCCGGATTGCGGGTGTACTGCACGGCGCAGGCGTCGGCCAGATACTCGCGTTGGCGGGCCAGGGCCGCCTTGACCAGGCGCGCCGCCAGCAGGCCGACGGCCCCGATCAGTCGCAAGGCCCAGCCGAGGAGGACCAGAAATGAACTGCGCCCGGGGTTTCCGCCGCTGCCGGTCAGGTGCCGCCCCAACAGGGAGACGGCGAGGATGCCGTACAGGGCCCCCATGAGGCGGATGTCGATGCGGGTGTCGCCGTTGACGATGTGGCTCAACTCGTGGGCCACCACCCCTTGGAGCTGGTCGCGGTCGAGCTTATCCAGGGCCCCGCGGGTGACGGCGATGGCCGCGTCCGCCGGGCTGTAGCCGGCGGCCAGGGCATTGATGCCGGGTTCGTCCTCCAGGATGTAGACCTCCGGGACCGCCACCCCCGCGGCCAGGGCCATTTCCTCGACCAGATTGCCCAGGCGCCGCTGGCCGGGGTCCGCCGGGCTCGGGTCCAGGGCGGTGCCGCCCAGTTCCTGGGCCACCTGGCCGCCGCCGGCCCTCAACCCGGCGCTGCGCCACCAGGCCGCCGCGACGATCAGGGCCAGGGTCAGGGTGCTGGTCCAGGCCACCACACCCAGGTGTACGTCTGCCGCATGCCCGCCCAGGGGTCCGTATCGCCCCCCGAGCAGGGCCAGCAGACCCAGGGCCAGGGCATCCACCAGGGCCACCACCGCCACCACCGCCAGGGCGAAGAGGACCACCAGGACCCGGGTGCGCAGCCGGGCCCGTTCCTGATGTTCGAAGAATCCCATGGCAGGACGGGGCAGCGGATCAGCCTAAGAAAAGAAGTTGAGCCGCAAATGAACGCAAATGGACGCAAATAACCAAGGGCTTCGCGTCAGTCTCCGATTCACTTTGCGGGCGACCTGCGGACTCTGCCTAAATGACTGACCCATTTGCGTAAATTTGCGTAATTTGCGGCCGAATTGCCCTTTCCAGGATCAGGAGTTCACGACCCCTGAGACCAGGCTGACCCTGACCGGCAGGCGCAGGGCCGGGTCGCCGATGTCGAGCAGCTCCGCCGCCTGGAAGCCGTAGCGGTTGGCGATCAGGTTGGCGGGGATGGATTCGCGCAGGTTGTTGTAGTCCATGATGGCGTCGTTGAAGGCCTGGCGGGCGAAGGCGACCCTGTTCTCGGTGCTGGTCAGTTCCTCGGCCAGTTGCATCATGGTCGCATCGGCCTTGAGGTCCGGGTAGGCCTCGCCCAGGGCCAGCAATCGGCCCAGGGCCCCGCTGAGGTCCTGCTCCGCCGCGCCGAACTGGCGCATGGCCGCGGTGTCCCCCGGGTCGCGGGCGGCGGCGCGCAGCCCGGTGATCGCGGCGCTACGGGCGGCGGTGACCGCCTCCAGGGTGGCGCGCTCGTGACGCAGGTAGGTCTTGGCGACCTCCACCAGGTTGGGGATGAGGTCGTGGCGGCGGGTGAACTGCACGTCGATCTGGGCAAAGGCGTTGCGATAGCGGTTGCGCCGCGCCACCAGGGCGTTGTACAGCGAGATCAGGTAGAGGATGGCGCCGAGGCCTGCAGCGAGGAGGAGCCAGGACATGGGGGTTGGCCTCCGTGGGCTTAGGGCGGGCGCGAACGGCCCGCTGGGGCCGGCGGGCTCAGCCGCCGACGGTGCCCGGCGCCCGTGCCTCGGCATGGGTGCCGGCCCTGGGGTGGGCCTCGATGCGCCAGCGCTGCGGTGCGTCGTAGCCCTCCTGATCCACGAAACGCAGCTTGGACCAGGCGGCGATGACGCCTACCAGGGCCAGGATCACGACGGTCAGGATGGCGCTGCGGTTCATGGCGGGGGGCTCCGGGGATGGTCGGTACCGGGCGATGCGGCATCAGTGCGGACAGCCGGCAATGTAACCTAGGGAGAAGTCCATGTCCCCTGCCCGCCGCCGGTCGTGCCCTCCGGACGGATGTGCGGGTCGGTGGGGGTCAGGTTGCAATGGTGGGCCAGGCCATCCAGGATTTCCCGCAGCCGTTCCGGGGTGTAGGCGGGGCCGGGCTGGAGGTTGCCCCAGACCGGGGCCGGCCAGCAGGGGTCCCCCGGGGCCCGCCCGACCACATGCAGGTGCAGTTGTGGCACCAGGTTGCCGATGGCGGCGAAGTTGACCTTGGGGTGCCCGAGCCCGGTCTTGAGGTAGGCCGAGACCAATGCGCACTCGGCCATGACCGCCTCGCGGGGGCCTGCTCCCAGGTCGAGCAGGTCCGGCAGGTCCGTTTCGGGCACCAGGATGAACCAGGGCAGGGTCGCATTGCGGTGGAGCAGCAGGTGGCAGGCCGGGAGCCGGCCGAGGTTATGGCAGTCCGCCAGGAGCCGGGGGTGGATATGGAATTCGGCCATGGTGCGCT
>DYRB01000133.1 GCA_020718945.1 Lamprocystis purpurea
GCCCGACGGGAGATCCATGGGGCCCTCCAGAAGGCCCTCTACGACTACGAGCGCCACCAATTCAATACCGTGGTGTCGGGCTGCATGACCATGGCCAACACCCTGTCCCGGGTCGCGGACCGGCCCGAGGCCCAGGCGCTCGTGGGCGAGGGCTTGGGCATAGTCCTTCGCCTGCTCGCCCCCATTGCCCCCCATGTCACCCACCACCTGTGGCGGGAACTCGGCCTGGGCGACGACATCCTGGCCGGGGGCTGGCCCGCGGTGGACCCGGCGGCCCTGCGCCGGGACGAGATCGAATACGTGGTCCAGGTCAACGGCAAGGTGCGCGGCAAGGTCTCGGTCCAGGCGGATGCGGGGCGGCAGGACATTGAGGCGGCGGCCCTGGCCAACGAGAACGTCCGCCGCTTCATCGGCGAGGGTGCGGTACGCAAGCTGGTGGTGGTGCCCAACAAGCTGGTCAACGTGGTGGTGGGCTGATGGCCCGGGGCCGCGCCGTCGGGCTGGGCCTGGTCTGGGTCGCCCTGGTCGGGCTGGGTCTGGGCCTGGCCGGCTGTGGCTTCAAGCTGCGCGGGGCGATGGACATACCCCCGGACCTCAACCCCCTGTACATCCAGTCGAGCGCATCCTCCCCCGTGGCCCAGGCCATCCGCGACCGGCTGCGCGGGACCCAGGTGCAGCTCGCCGCCAATGCCAAGGAGGCCAAGCTGGTCCTGCGCATCCTCTCCGAGCGGCGCAACTCCCGGGTAGTGGCGGTGGACCGCAGCGGCAAGGTGCTGTCCTACGAGCTTTTCTATCTGGTCGCCTTCGATGCCGTCGGGCCCGACGGCAAGCAGCGGTTGGCGCGCCAGGACCTGGAACTGGTGCGCGGCTTCGACAACCCGGACACCGAGGTCCTGGGCAAGCAGTTGGAGGGCGAACTGCTCTACCAGGACATGATCGATGACGCCGCCGACCGGGTCCTGATCCGGTTGCGGGCCGCCTTCATCAAGCGCTGAAGAACGGATTAGCCGCAAATGAACGCAAATGGACGCAAATCGGGAAGTGCTGGGCCGAAGCTGCGCGGATCGCCTTGGGTGCCCGGTATGTCAATGAACTATTCGCGTTTATTTGCGTTCATTTGCGGCCAGTCTTCCTCTCCGGGTTGACCGCCATGCGCCTGCGCCTCGACCAACTCTCCGGGCACCTCAAGCGTGGTCTTGCCCCCGTCTACCTCATCTGTGGCGACGAGCCCTGGCAGCTCGGCGAGGCCGCCCGGCGGGTGCGCGAGCACGCCGTTGGCCAGGGGTTCGAGCGCGAGGTCCTGGACCAGGAGGCCCACTTCGACTGGTCCGCCCTGGCCGCCGCGACCGATGCCCTGTCCCTCTTCGCCAGTCGGCGCCTCATCGAGCTGCGCCTGGGCACCCCCACCCTGGGCCAGGAGGGCAGCGCCGCGGTGCGCCGTTACTGCGAGCGCACCAACCCGGACACCTGCCTGCTCATGGTCGCGCCCCTTCTGGACCGCAAGGACCTCAAGGCCAAGTGGGCGGAGGCGGTGGAGCGGGTCGGGGCCCTGGTCCAGGTCTGGCCCCTGGAGGGACCGCGGCTCATTGCTTGGCTGGGGGAGCGCCTGGCCGGGGCCGGCTTCGACCCGGCCCCGGGGGTCGCCGCCCTGCTCGCCGAGCGGGTGGAGGGCAACCTGCTGGCGGCGGTCCAGGAGGTCGAGAAGCTCAGGCTGCTGCGCGACCCGGGCCCATTGGACGAGGCCGGGCTGTTGGCGGCCATCTGTGACAACGCCCGCTACGACCTGTTCGATCTCAGCGACGCCGCCCTGGCCGGCGACCGGGCCCGGGTGACCCGGGTCATTCATGGCCTGGAGGGGGAGGGCACCGCCGCGCCCCTGGTCCTCTGGGTCCTGGCCCGGGAGCTGCGGGTCCTGGCCGCCGCGGCCTATGCCCAGGACGGTGGGCGCGACCCGGCCCGGGTCCTGGCCGAGCAGCGCATCCCCGAGGGCCGTCAGGCGACGGTCCTGCGGGCGCTCCGTCGCCTGTCCCTGGCCCGTATCCAGGCCCTGCTGCGCCGCTGCGCCACCGCCGACCGGGCCATCAAGGGCCTGGCCCAGGATGACCCCTGGCTCCTGCTGCACCGCATCGCCGACACCCTGGCCGGCGGCCCCGGCCAGGGCTGGGAAGCCCCCGCCTGATCTGGGGGCCCTCAGACGGGCAACGAGGCCCACTTCTACGCGGGTGTCGCCGCCAATAAGCGCGGGGACTATGTGGCGGCGGCCCGCGAATTCCGCGTCGCCGCCGAGCAGGGGTATGCGCCGGCCCAATTCAACCTCGGGGTCATGTACGCCCAGGGCCAGGGGGTCGCCCGGGACCAGGCCCAGACCGTCGCCTGGTACCGCAAGGCCGGGGCGTCCAGCGACCCGGAGGTGAAATCGCGCGCCCAGGCGGCGCTGAAGGCCCTGGGCCAGTAGCACCGGCCGCATGACGGGACTGTATGCGGCGGAATCCCGGGGACCCTTTACTCAATGCCGGACGGGGCATTGGCCCCGTCCGAAACGGGTCCTCCGAAGTTGCGGTCCCGTGCTGGCGGTCGGCGACGGAATAAAGCTTCGGGACGGGGCGAATGCACCGTCCCGCCGCGGTGCCGGCCGGAGGCCAGTGCTCCCAGCAGGGGCCGGCGGTCCCGGGGTGGGAGCGGCTTTAGCCGCGACCCAGCCTCTTCCAGCGGCTTCTCTGGAAAGCAACCCCCGGATTTCGCTGCGCTGCATCCGGGCTAGGGGGCGAATCCGGCCTGCCCGCATTCCGTCATTCCGGCCGCGCGACCCAATTCTCAAGCAACAGACCCAGTACCCGCTCGAAGTCGCCCGTGTTGTTCGTGACCAGAATCAGCCCCTCAGCGAGGGCATGGGCGGCGATCTTGGTGTCCATGCAGCCGATGGGTTGCCCCGCCCGCCGCAGTGCGGCCGCCAGCGGTCCGTAACGGTCGGCGGCTCGGATGCCCCAGTCAAGCACGGGTGTCTCTGCGAGGAAGGCATCGATCAGGGTGTGACGCCTGGTTGCCTCGGCGGGCAGGAGGGCCTGGCCATAACGCAGGTCTGCGCGTGACGGCGGAGATGGCGACCTCGTCTGCCTCCAGCGCCGCGCGGACCCGCAGGTCCAGGGCTGGATAGGCCCTCTTGAGGAAATAGCTGGACAGGTCCGTGTCGAGCAGGTAGCGGATCATTCCCGGCAATCTGCGAGGGGATTGTCTGGCAGTTCCTTCGGGTTCGCCCGCTCGGACAAGAACTCGGCCGGCAGGGGCGCCGCGTCCAACAGCCGGAACAGGGCCTCCAGGCCCTCGATACGGGTCCCGGGGGCCTTGGGGCTCAGGGTGACCTCGCCGGTCGCCTCGTCTTTGCGGACCCAGACCTCCTCGCCCGCCAACTCGAACCCGGCGGGCAATTGGACGGTTTGGCGTTGGTCGGCGGTCAGGCCCCTGGCGGTTGCGATCATCGGTACGTTCCTCAGAAGGCCGGGTTGTCCCGTAGCTTACCCCATCGCCCGGACCTGAGAAGGAGGCGCGGGGCGGCCGGGCTCAGGTCCCATGCCGCTTGCGGAACCCCTCCAGGAACCTAGCGATGCGCCCCATGGCCTCTTGCAGGTCGTCGGCGTTGGGCAGGAAGACCACGCGGAAGTGGTCCGGGTGGGGCCAGTTGAAGCCGGTCCCCTGGACCACCAGCACCTTCTCTTCCAGCAGCAGTTCCAGGATGAAGTGCTGGTCGTTGATGATGGGGTAGATCTTGGGGTCCAGGCGGGGGAACAGGTACATGGCCGCCTGGGGCTTGCGGCAGGTCACCCCGGGGATGGAGGTCAGCAGTTCATAGGCCAGGTCGCGCTGTTTGCACAGGCGCCCGGTGGGGACCACCAGGTCGTCGATGCTCTGATAGCCGCCGAGCGCGGTCTGGATGGCGTACTGGGCCGGGACATTGGCGCACAGGCGCATGGAGGCGAGCATGTCCAGGCCCTCGATGTAGTCCCGGGCGTGGCGCTTCTCCCCGGAGACCACGGCCCAGCCGGCGCGGTAGCCGCAGGCACGGTAGTTCTTGGACAGGCCGTTGAAGGTGACGAACAGCACGTCCTCGGCAAGCGAGGCGATGGAGGTGTGGGTCGCCCCCTCGTAGAGGACCTTGTCGTAGATCTCGTCGGCATAGACGATCAACTGGTGCTGCCGGGCGATCTCGACCATCTCCCGCAGCAGGTCCACCGGGTACAGGGCCCCGGTGGGGTTGTTGGGGTTGATGATGACCAGGGCCCGGGTGGCCGGGGTGATCTTGGCGCGGATGTCGTTGAGGTCGGGCAGCCAGCCGGACCCCTCGTCGCACAGGTAGTGGTTGGGGGTGCCGCCGGCCAGGGACACGGCGGCGGTCCACAGGGGATAGTCCGGGGCCGGGACCAGGACCTCGTCGCCGCTGTCGAGCAGGGCCTGCATGGTCATCACGATCAGCTCGGAGACCCCATTGCCGATGTAGATGTCGCCCACCTGGACCCCGGGGATCTGTTTGCCCTGGGTGTAGTGCATGACCGCCTTGCGGGCCGCGAACAGGCCCTTGGAGTCCACATAGCCGGAGGCGTCGGGCAGGTTGTGGATGACGTCGCGGACTATCTCGTCCGGGGCCTCGAAGCCGAAGGCGGCGGGGTTGCCGATGTTGAGCTTGATGATGCGGTGCCCCTCCTCCTCCATCTGGCGGGCGCGGGCCAGGACTGGGCCGCGGATGTCGTAGCAGACACTGGCCAGCTTGACGGACTTGAGGACGGGTTGCATGGCGGGGGCTTCCGGAAGGCTTGGGTGGGGCGACCGGGGCGGGCCTGGTCTTGGTCCGACCTGGGCCCGATCCTGGGTTGCGACAAGCCGACGAAGGTACCCGATCCCGGCGTTGGGCTGCAAATGGGGCTGGTCACTCGCAGCAGTTCTAAATTCGGAGGTCAGGTCGGTGCCCGTGGGAGCGGTGCCTCACCGCGACGAACTAGCCTGGTGGCCACCGGGCTCGCTGCGCTTCCCCCGGTCGCGCCGAGGCGGCGCTCCCACGGTGCTTCCGGCCTGGGCGCTAAGCGATGGGAATTCCGGGGGCGGCTTACTAGGGGCAGGAAGCTCAACCGCACGGGCGGCCGAAGCGGGGGCAAAGTAGCATCGCGCGGAGGGGCGTAGCAAGCACCGCACGCGAACCAACGGGGACGGACGGGGACGGACGGGGATGAGGTCGCCGTCGCGGAGCGGGCGAGCGGGCGAGCGGGCGTCCGCAATGGGTCGGCACCCGGGACGGGCGCAGCCCTTCACTGGGGGAAGGCTTTGCGAATGTCTTCGTTCGTTTCCGTCAGGTGATTCGGGATACCCTTGGCAGTGCTGCTGACAGCCTGTCTCCCCTGCGCAGCAGCGTCTCCACCGTCGCCAACCGCCGCCACTGCTCCAGGTCGGAGCCGCGGCGCGGGCGGTCGGGGTCCAGGGCCTGGACCAGGCGTTCGGGGACCACCAGGCCGGAGTCGCACAGGGCCGGTGCCGCCAGCCAATCGGCCAGGGGCAGGGCACTGAACAACTCGGCATAGGCGGCCCTTGGGGTCAGGGTGGCGGATGCGTCGGGGGTCGAGGTCTGGGTGCGGGTGCCGAGTCGTTGGGCGATCTTGCCCAGGACCTTATCGGCGTAGTGGCCCACCAGGGGGGCGAAGCGCGGCAGGTTGAACAGGGTCGCCGGACAGGGCGGGTAACCGTGCTCCAGCGGGACCGCCGCCAGCCGGGGGCTGTGGCGCGCCAGCAGGGCGCGCACCAGGAGGCTGCGGAATCGCGCACTCGCCCTGGCCTCCAGGATGGGGTCCAGGGCCTCGGAGAAGCACAGGGGCGAGAAGGAGGGCCAGAGCTGGTTGGTGCAGCTCGCGATGCGCCCCTGCCAGCGCTGCATGCGCATGCCGTAGTACACCGCATCGAGCTGGGAGGTGTTGGGCAGGTTCGCCACGCCGGCGACCGTGCGGGCGGCGACCGCGGTCAGGTGTCCCGCCAGGGACAGGCGGGCTGGGCCATCGAACAGGGCGGCGTCGTAGGGCAGGGCGGCGAAGCGCTTGCGGGCGATCAGCCCGGGATCCAGCGGGCGCCGGCTCGCCAGGTGTGGCCAGAGCAGTTCCCACCAGTAGCCCCGCGCCAGCTCGCCGAAGGAACCGTTCAGGCTCATGGCGTAGCGCCCGGCCAGACCGCGGTGCACGCCCAGGATGCGGGCATAGTCGAAGGCGTCGTACTCGCCGTCGGTGAGGCCCAGGGCGGCGTCGAACAGCTCCGCCGAGGGTGGCCCGGCGGGCGGCACGACCCCGTGGGTGATGCCCAGTTCCAGGGCAATGCGCTTGGAGACCACCACGTCGGGGTGATCCGCCGCCCCGGACACCGTGGTCTCGAAACGCCGCCCTGAGGCGAGCAGCCCGGCCAGCAGCAGCCGTGAGTCGTAGCCGCCGGTCAGATCCGACACCAGGGGCCGGTCCGACTCGGGGAGCGCGGTGATGATCCGGGTGAGGCCGTCGAGCACCGCGTCGGCGGCCTGCTCCGTGCCTAGCCGCTCGGCCTGGATCTCCCCGAAGCGCCAGTAGGGCCGCTCGGTCGCACGTTCGGGGCCCAGGGTCAGCAGGGTCGCCGGAGGCACCTTGCGCACCCCGGACCACAGGGTGCGGTCCTCGAAGACGATGCCGGTGGCGATGAACTCGTGCAGCCCGACGGGGTCGAGGCCGCGGGCGCTCCCGTTGCCAAGGACCGCCGAGGAGGTCGACAGCCAGAGCGCGTCCGGGTCCTCGCGGACAAAGAGGTGCAGGCTGCCGCAGCGGTCGGTGATGACCTGCACGGCACCGCTGCGGGCGTCGCCGATGACGATGGCGAACTGGCCTTGCAGGCGTTCGGCCAGGCCCTGGGCGCCGTGCTCCAGGTATTGCGCCAGCAACCAGTCAGAGTCCAGGCCGCTGCGGGCGGGGACAGGCAGCCAGACCCCCAGATCGACCAACCAAACGGCCCCATCCGCGGAGCGCCGGATCTGCTTGTCCAGGCCCCGGACCGCCGGGGCGACGGCGACCGCGGCGGGGGCGGCGGCGGATTGAATCCGGTCGCTGATCGCCACGGCCTTGAAGCGGCTCAGGGCCGCGCAGGCCCGCTCGAAGGCAACGCCGCCGGTCGGGGCACCGACGCGGGGTATGAGGGCGATAAGATGGGCCATCAGGCGGTGCCTCCTGGGTGCGCCCGGGCCGGGCTCGGGGTTGAACTGCGCCGCCCGAGGAAGACCAGGGGTGCGGCGCTACTGGGTCTCTGCACAAGGGCTCCGCCCCGAGGACTGGCCGGGTCGGGCCCGATCACGCCGGACATCCTAAGAAAAGCAGGTAAGCCGCAAATGAACGCAAATAGACGCAAATAAACAAGG
>DYRB01000134.1 GCA_020718945.1 Lamprocystis purpurea
GTCGCGGCTAAAGCCGCTCCCACCGGTGGGAGCGGCTTCAGCCGCGACGGGGTGGGCCGATCCGCCGCGCAGGCGGGCGGGCAGGGGGCTGTGGGTATAATCCCCGCCCATGAACATCCCAGTCAGCACGCTGATCGTCCGATTCCTGCAACAACTGGGTGTCGATACCCTGTTCGGCATGCCCGGGGCCCATATCCTGCCGGTCTACGACGACCTGTACGGGTCCGGCATCCGCACCGTACTGGTCAAACACGAGCAGGGGGCCGCCTTCATGGCGGGGGGTTATGCCCGGGTCAGCGGTCGCATCGGGGCCTGCATCACCACCGCCGGGCCCGGGGCGAGCAATCTGGTCACGGGCATCGCCAATGCCTACGCCGACAAGCTGCCCATGATCGTGATCACCGGCGAGGCCCCGACCCACAGCTTCGGCCGGGGCGCGCTCCAGGAAAGCTCGGGGGAGGGCGGCAGCATCGACCAGTCGGCCCTGTTCTCCGGCGTCACCCGCTACCACAAGCTGATCGAGCGGACCGACTACCTGGCCAATGTGCTGAACCAGGCGGCGCGGAAGCTGGTCTCGGACGTGCCGGGGCCGGTGCTGCTGAGCATCCCGGTGAATGTCCAGAAGGAGCCGGTGGCCGCGGCCATCCTGGACCTCTTGCCGGACCTGAAGCCCTTGCCGAAATTGAAGATTGCCCGGGAGACCCTGGGCAACTGCGGCGAACTGCTGCGCCAGGCCCAGCGGCCTGTGGTACTGGCGGGTTATGGCTGTGTCCAGTCGGCCGGGGCCCGGGATGCCCTGCGGGCCTTCAGCGACCGCCTGAACATCCCCGTGGCCACCAGCCTGAAGGGCAAGGGGGCCATCGACGAGCGCTCCGACCTGTCCCTGGGCAGCCTGGGGGTGACCTCCAGCGGTCATGCCCTGCACTACTTCCTGTATCAGGCCGACCTGATTATTCTGCTGGGTGCGGGTTTCAATGAGCGCACCAGCTATGTATGGAATACCGGCCTGCTGGATGGGAAGCAGGTTATTCAAGTAGACCGCAACGTGGAGCAATTGGAGAAGGTGATCAAGGCGGACCTGGCCATTCACTCCGGGCTGGGGGACTTCCTGGAGTCCCTGAATGCCTGGTGCCGGGAGCTGGCCCTGGAGCCCAAGGCCCGGCCGGACCTGGCGGCCTTCAAGCGCGACATAGACCGGCAGCAGCAGGAGACCGGCGCTGTGATCTTCGGCGACAAGTTCGATCTGGCCCGGGCCTTCTTCGCCCTGCTGGAGCAGCGGTTCGCCGATGGCATAGTGCTGGTGGACGACAACATCATCTTCTCCCAGAACTTCTACCGGGTGACCGGCCGGGATCGCTATGTGCCGAACACCGGGGTCTCGTCCCTGGGGCATGCCATCCCGGCGGCCATCGGCTCCCGGTTTGTGATCGATAAGCCGACCTTTGCGGTGCTGGGCGACGGCGGCTTCCAGATGTGCTGCATGGAGATCATGACGGCGGTGAATTACGGCATCCCGCTGAACATAGTCCTGTTCAACAACCAGACCCTGGGCCTGATCCGCAAGAACCAGCACCAGCAGTACGGCCAGCGCTTCCTGGACTGCGACTTCCGCAATCCGGACTACGCCTTGCTGGCCCAGTCCTTCGGCATTAACCATTTCCGCGCCGCCTCCGCGGAGGAATGCCGCCAGGTGTTCGCCCAGGCGGACTTCCATCGGGGCATCAACCTGATCGAGCTGATGGTCGACCGGGATGCCTATCCGAATTACTCCTCGCGCCGCTAGGGTGGGTCATGCCGGGCCTTGCCGATTGCTCCGATTTCATTATCAGCATCCCGGTGGCGGATCGTCCGAGCCATTTGCGCAACTGCCTGGAGAGCATCCATAGGCAGCGGGTGCTCTATGGCTACGAGGGCGACATCCGGGTCCTGGTGGCGGAGGACAGCCGCGACCCTGGGCATATCGAGGCGCACCGGCGCCTGGTGACGGAGTATTGTGCCCAGGGGCTGGCGTGCATACATTTCGACCTGCCCGAGCAATATCGGTTGCTGCAAGGCATCCCAGCGGAACAGCGACAGCAGGTGGCCAGGCTCCTGACCGACCAGCCCGCCGAGCGCTTCTATCGTAAGGGCCAGGCCGCCAATCGCAATCTGAGCTATCTGAAAATGCTGGAGCTGACCCGGGACAGGGGGCGCACCCTGTACTATCTGGTGGACAGCGACCAGGTGTTCCTGCCGGGGCTGGACTATTTCCACCCCATAGACCAAGTCTTTCGCACCCGCGACGTCTTGATGCTGACGGGGAAACTGGTGGGCGACCCGCCGGTGTCGCCGGCGGTGATGGCGGCGAACTTTCTCGATGACGTGGCGGCCTTCCTGCACGCCATGGCCGGGCTGGACCCCCAGGCCCCCTGCTCATTCCACCGGGACCTGCCCCCGCCCGGGGATGTCGCCTATCACGACCTGGCGCCCCTGTTCGGGTTCGACCCGCCGACCCAGCCCGTCGAATACCGCTGCCCATTGGCCGGGGACCATGACCATGCCGCCTGCCTGGCGACCTTCGCCGGGCGCCTGCGGGGCTTTTTCTTCGGCGAGCACCTGACCCGCAGGACCTCACTCAGGCCCGGGGGCGATGCCCTGGACCTGGCCCAGGCCCGGACCATCTATCCCGGCAATTACATCGCCAACTTCGCCGGGCTCAAGTACATCATCCCGTTCGGCCACCTGCGCCTGCGCATGTCGGGACCCACCGCCGGGCGCCTGATTCAGGCCGAGATAGGCCCGCGCTTCGCCTCGGTGAACCTCCCCATGGGGCATGAGCGTACCACCGAGGAGGCGGACGGCTTCCGTCCCGGGGTGGAGCGGCAGGGGGATGCCGACATCGACATCTCCGATGAATTGGAACGGCAGTTCGCCGGCGATCTGATGCTGTTCACCGTCGTGGAATGGCTCAAGGACCACGACCTGACGGAACTGGCGTCGGGATATGGCGTGCAGGAGGCCTTGGACAGGGTGGAGGCCGAGATACTCGGCTGGTATCGCTTGAAGCACCAGGCAGTGAACCGCCGGCTCATGGAACTCGATACCTGGGTCAGGTCCCAGCAGGGCCGGCTGGCGGCGCCGGCCATAGCCCAGATAGCGCAATTCCTGGGCAATATGGAGCGGAACTTCGGCGATGAGGCGCCGGCCTGGCGGCAGATAGAGTCGGCGTCCCACCGGCAGGTCCGCAAGGGCCAGATCCTGGATGCCCTGGTGCATTACCCCGGGGAGCGCTCGGCCTGGGATTTGCTGGTCAGTCGGTGACCGCTGCCAGTGCGTTGCGGATCAGGTGTCCGCGGCATGCCTCGTAGGCCTGGGTCGCCTGCTCCAATAGGGGGCCGTCCAGCACTTCGGGGTAATGGCTGGGGTCCGCAATGACCCGGCCGCTGTGGATGGCGGGGGAGCTGTCGCCTGCACCGGCCAGGCCGGTCCGGGAGAACCTCTGGTATTGGGCGGAGAGCGGGGAGTCCAGCCCCAGCCATGCCTGGAGCGCGGCCAGTAGGCGCGGCGTATCGGAACGGATCAGCTCCGCATCGAAATACCCATAGCGCCCTGGGTAGTCCTGGGCGAATGCGGTCAGGGCTTGCAGTCGCTCGCAGTAGTATTGGGTGGCCCGCGCCGGATGGGCATAGGGGTCGTCGGTCTGTTTCTTCGCAAACAGGCTGACGATGCTATTGATGGTCGGGCCCGGGGGGCGCAGGGTCAGCAGGATCCGCTCGCCGTTCAGATCCAGGTGGCGCAGGTCCAGCCGGTAGTCATTGTGCAGCAGCTTGTCGAGCAGGAAGCGGCTGCCGGGTTTCAGGGCCTCGCTTTGGGTGTATCGCTGCACCTGGACCGCCAGGTCCTGGGCCGAGCCGTAGCCCTGGTGCATTTCGTAATAGCCGTTGATGGCCGGGTGCGAGCCCAGGATGTGCCCCAGCAGGCTGGTATAGGCCCGCATGTGGCTGAGGATGAAGATGCGCGAAAGTCGATGGGGCATGGCCTGGTGCCGCTGGTGCAGGTGCCGGGCCAACCTAGTCGAACCCTTGCGGGAGTTCAAGGGGCCGACGGCACCTGGTGCGGGTCCGGCACTGGGAGCCGCCGAAACAGGGCCCCTGCGTCGCGGCGAGGGCGCCGCTCCCACAGACCACATCGGGTTCTCCAGGATCTCAGGCCAAGGCCCATCCGAACTCGTCAGTCGCCGTGCCGTCCTCTATGATGCGGCCACTTTCAGCCCCATCAGGAGCCCTGCCATGCCTCGTCGCCTCATGCTGCTTCCGAGCCGGGACCCGGCGCGTATCCGCCTGGTCAAGGTCCCACCTGACCTGGGTCCCCAGGAGGCCTACCGGATGGTCACCGGTCTGGTGGCGGAGGCGGGCTCGGCCGCGGGGGAGGCGGGGCTCGCGGATGTCCTGGAGGCCCTGGAGGGCCGCGGCTTCGAGGCGGTGGATTTCGTCCTGGGGCCGGCCCTGGACTAAGGGCCCCATGCGTATCCACCTACTGTGCATCGGCAAGCGCATGCCCGGCTGGGTGGAGGCGGGTTACGCGGAGTACGCCAAGCGCCTGCCGGCGGAGTGTGCCTTGCACCTGGTGGAGATCGAACCTGGCCACCGGGGCAAGGGGGCCAACCTGGACCAGGCCAGGCGGGATGAGGCGGACCGCCTGCTCAAGGCCCTGCCCAAGGGGGCCCTGCCCATAGCCCTGGACGAGCGCGGGGCGGCTTGGGACACCGCCGGGCTGGCCGCGCAGTTGTCGGGTTGGCTGGCCGGGGGGCGCGACCTGGCCCTGCTGGTGGGCGGCCCGGACGGCCTGGCCGCGGAGTGTCTGGCGCGGTGCGAGCAGCGCTGGTCCCTGTCCAACCTGACCTTTCCCCACCCCCTGGTGCGGGTGATCCTGGCCGAGCAGCTCTATCGCGCCTGGAGCCTGGTCAAGGGCCACCCCTACCACCGCGCCGGATGACGACCCCCAAGCTCATCCTCGCCTCCGCCTCGCCCCGGCGCCGGGAACTGCTGGCCCAGATCGGTATCCCCTGCCGGGTGCTGCCGGTGGACCTGGACGAGTCGCCCCACCCGGGGGAGGTCGCGGAGGTCTATGTTCGGCGCCTGGCCCTGGACAAGGCCCGCGCCGCCCTGATGTTGCTGGGGCACCCTGGCGGGGCCCTGGTCCTGGGGGCGGACACAGCGGTGGTGGTGGACGGCGAGGTCCTGGGCAAGCCGCGGGATGCCGAGGATGCCGCGACCATGCTGGGGCGGCTGTCCGGGCGCTGGCATCGGGTCTTGAGCGGGGTGGCCCTGCTCGGCCCGGACGGAGCGGAGCTGAGCGCGGTGAGCGAGAGCCGGGTGCTCATGCGCCCCATCGGACAGATCGAGGCCGCCGCCTACTGGGCCACCGGCGAGCCCGCGGACAAGGCCGGGGGCTACGCCATCCAGGGGCGGGCCGCGGTCTTCGTCGAGGCCCTGGAGGGTAGCTTTTCCGGGGTCATGGGACTGCCCCTGTACGAAACCGCCGCCCTCCTGGCCGCCGCCGGGCTGGCGCCGATACCAACAAATAAGGACAAGGAAACCACTGAGTGAGCGAAGAAATACTGATCAACGTGACCCCCCCTGAGACCCGCGTCGCGGTGGTGGAGAGCGGCGTGGTGCAGGAGATCATCGTCGAGCGCGCCGAGCGCTGCGGCCTGGTCGGGGGCATCTACAAGGGCCAGGTTTGCCGCGTCCTGCCGGGGATGCAGGCGGCCTTCGTGAACATCGGTCTGGAGCGCGCCGCCTTCCTGCACGCCTCCGACATCATGGGCACCGAGGGCGAGCCGCGCAGCGAGCACATCCACGAGTTGGTCCACGAGGGCCAGACCCTGGTCGTGCAGGTGGTCAAGGACCCCTTGGGGACCAAGGGGGCGCGGCTCACCACCAACATCTCCATCGCCTCGCGCTACCTGGTGTTCATGCCGGCCCTGGGCAACACCGGGGTGTCCCAGCGCATCGAGGACGAGCCCGAGCGGCGGCGCCTGCGCGACGCCCTGCAAGCCTATGTGGACGCCCACCCGGGGGAGGGCGGCTACATAGCCCGCACCGCCGCCGAGGGCATCGAGGACGAGGCCCTGCACAGGGACATGGCCTTCCTCGCCCGGCTCTGGCTCAGCATCCGCGACCGCTGCGCCGCCACCCAGGACATAGGCCTGGTCCACGACGACCTGCCGCTGGCCCTGCGGGCCCTGCGCGATCTGGTCGGGCCCGAGGTGGAGCGGGTGCGCATCGACTCCCGCCAGACCCTGGAGCGGGCCCTGTCCTTCGCCGCCAAGTACGTCCCCGACATCGCCGACAGGATCGAGTACTACCAGGGGGAGCGGCCCCTGTTCGACCTCTACGGCGTGGAGGACGAGATCCAGAAGGCCCTGAGCCGCAAGGTCAACCTCAAGTCCGGCGGTCACCTGGTCATCGATCAGACCGAGGCCATGACCACCATAGACGTGAACACCGGGGCCTTCGTCGGCCACCGCAACCTCGAAGAGACCATATTCAAGACCAACCTGGAAGCGGCCCAGGCCATCTGCCGTCAACTGCGCCTGCGCAACCTGGGCGGCATCATCATTATCGACTTCATCGACATGTACGAAGAGGAGCACAAGCGCCAGGTCCTGCGTGCCCTGGAGAAGTGCCTGGCCAGGGACCATGCCAAGACCCACATCAGCGAGGTCTCCGCCCTGGGCCTGGTGGAGATGACCCGCAAGCGTACCCGCGAGTCCCTGGAGCACACCCTGTGCGAGCCCTGCCCGGTCTGCCACGGGCGCGGGTCGCTGAAGACCGCCGAGACCACCTGCTACGAGATCTTCCGCGAGATCCTGCGCGAGGCGCGCCAGTTCGAGGTCGAGACCCTGCTGGTACTGGCCTCCCAGGAGGTGGTGGACCGGTTGCTCGACGAGGAGTCCGGCCACCTGGCGGAGCTGGCCGAGTTCATCGGCAAGCCCATCCGGCTCCAGGCCGAGGCCCTGTACACCCAGGAGCAGTACGACGTGGTCCTTATCTGACCCAAGGCGTTCGCACCGACCCACCTTGCCTGCCGGCCGCGCAGCCGCAACATTAGACCTAAGAAGAGCATTTCGCCGCAAATGAACGCAAATGGACGCAAATCTCCGAGCGGGTTCTCCAGGATCTCCGACCCGAACGAGGCATGTACCCCGTCCGGAACCATTGGGGACCCTGCCAGGCCAGCGGATGTCTGCCGTCTCTAGACGTCCGGCGCGGGTGAGCCTGGCACACCGAGGCCACCTGCGCATTTGCGTCCATTTGCGTCCATTTGCGGCTGAATTTCGCTTTCCCCCATGATCCACCTGTTCAAGTCCGCCCTGGCCCGCGCCTTCACCT
>DYRB01000135.1 GCA_020718945.1 Lamprocystis purpurea
ATGGGGGGCCTACGGAATTGATCGGCGGCATGGATCTGGCCCTGGCGGGCAAGCGGGCCGGCGACGAGGTGGAGATGACCGTCGAGGCGGGGGAGGCCTTCGGACCCCATGACCCCGACCTCACCTTCACCGACGACCTGGCCAATGTCCCGCCGGAGTTCCGCCGCATCGGGGCCGAGGTCCAGATGCAGAACGAGGCAGGGGACCTGAAGACCTTCTACGTGACCAACATCGAGGACGGCCGTCTGACCGTGGACGGCAACCATCCCCTGGCCGGCAAGCCGCTCAAGGTTCGCATGACTGTCCGCGAGGTCCGCGACCCGACCCCCGCGGAGCTGGCCCAAGACCGGGCGGGTCCCGCCGCCACCGGTCTGCACTGAAAGATCCGCGCCCGATCCTCCCGCACGCCCCCAGACCCGGAGTCCCAGCCATGAAACTCGGCGTCGCCGTCCTCGCCGCGGGCCAAGGGACCCGCATGTGCTCCGACCTGCCCAAGGTCCTTCACCCGCTGGCCGGTCGGCCCCTGTTGGCCCATGTGCTGGCCGCGGCCAAGGCCCTGGAGGCGGAGCGGGTCTGCGTGGTCTACGGCCACGGTGGGGAGGCGGTCCCCGCGGCCATGGCCGGGCAGGGATGCGCCTGGGCAGAGCAGGCGGAGCGCCTGGGTACGGCCCATGCCGTCCTGCAGGCGATGCCGGCCCTGGCCGGGACGGATCGGGTCCTGGTGCTCTACGGCGATGTGCCCCTGATCCGCCCCGAGACCCTGCGCCGGCTGATCGAGCACGCCGCCGCCGCGCCCCTGGGCCTGCTGACCATGCACTTGGCCGATCCGACCGGGTATGGCCGCATCGTGCGGGCCCACGACGGACGCATCCTGCGCATCGTGGAACAGAATGACGCCGTCGGGGCAGAGCTGGCCATCGACGAGGTCAACACCGGTATGGTCATTGCCGACCGCGCACGCCTGGCCGATTGGCTGGGACGGGTCGGCAACGCCAACGCACAGGGCGAGTTCTATCTCACCGACATCGTTGCCCTGGCGGTGGCCGACGGCGAGACGGTCGGCTGCGCCGCGCCGCATGATGAGCAAGAGGTCGCCGGGGTCAATGATCGGGTTCAGCTTGCCATCCTGGAGCGCTGGTTCCAGGCCCGTGAGGCCGAGCGCCTGATGCGTTCCGGGGTCAGCCTGGCCGACCCCGCCCGCTTCGACCTGCGCGGGCGCCTGGAGACCGGGCGGGATGTGGCCATCGATATCAACTGTGTCTTCGAAGGTGAGGTCCACCTGGGTGACCGGGTGCGCATAGGCCCGAACTGCGTGCTGCGCGACTGCGCCATAGGGCCGGACACCCAGATCTTCGCCAACTGCGTGATCGACGGGGCCAAGGTCGGCGCCGCGGCCCTGGTCGGCCCCTTCAGCCGCCTGCGCCCCGAGGCCGAGCTGGCGGACGCCACCCACGTCGGGAACTTCGTCGAGATCAAGAAGGCCCAGGTCGGTCGCGGCAGCAAGGTCAATCACCTGACCTATGTGGGCGACGCGCGGATCGGCAGCGACGTGAATGTTGGCGCCGGCACCATCACCTGCAACTACGACGGGGCCAACAAGCACCTCACCGTCATCGGGGACGGGGCCTTCATCGGCTCCAACACGGCCCTGGTAGCGCCGGTGACAGTCGGCGAGGGGGCCACCATAGGCGCCGGGACCACATTGGGACGCGACGCCCCCCCTGGCAAACTGACCGTCGCCCGTCCCAAGCAGGTCACCATCGAAGGTTGGAAGCGGCCCACCAAGGCCCCCAAGGCATAAGAGGTCGAAACCATGTGCGGAATCGTCGGCGGCATCGCCCAACGTGAGGTCTCGGCCATCCTGCTGGAGGGGCTGCGGCGCCTGGAGTATCGCGGCTACGACTCCGCCGGCATGGCAACCCTGGCCGGCCCCGGAGACCTGCGCCGCCTGCGGACCCTGGGCAAGGTCGAGCGCCTGCGCGAGCAGATGGAGCTCCAGCCCCTGCCCGGGACCCTGGGCGTGGCCCACACCCGCTGGGCCACCCATGGCGAGCCGTCCACCCAGAATGCCCACCCCCACGTTAGCCGGGGGCGCTGTGTGGTGGTCCACAACGGCATTATCGAGAACCACGAGACCCTGCGGCGGGCCCAGCTCGCCGCCGGCCATGCCTTCACCTCCGAGACCGACACCGAGGTGGTGGTCCACGCCATCTGCGACGAAGTGGTCAATGGCTATGACCTGGTGGAGGCGGTACGCCGTACCACCCAGCGTCTGGAGGGGGCCTACGCCCTGGGGGTGATCGACACCCAGGACCCGGACCGGCTGGTGGCGGCCCGCTTCGGCAGCCCGCTGGTCATAGGGATCGGCTTCGGCGAGAACTTCATCGCCTCCGATGTCTGCGCCCTGCTCCCGGTCACCCATCGATTTATCTTCCTGGAAGAGGGCGACCTGGCCGAGCTGACCCGCGACGCCGTCACCATCTGGGATCGGGACGGCAACCGGGTCGAGCGCCCGGTCAAGGAGTCGTCCCTGAGTGCCGACGCCGCCGAGCGCGGCGAGTATCGTCATTACATGCTGAAAGAGATCTACGAGCAGCCGCGGGCCATCGCCGACACCCTGGAAGGCCGGCTGGCCGGGGCCCGGGTCCTGCCCGAGTCCTTCGGCCACGAGGCACCGGGGATCTTCGCCGGCATCGAGGCCGTGACCATAGTCGCCTGCGGTACCAGTTTCCACGCCGGCAGCGTCGCCCGTTACTGGCTCGAATCCTACGCCGGCCTGCCCTGCACCATCGAGGTGGCGAGCGAGTACCGCTACCGCAAACATGTGGTCCCACCCAAGGCCCTGTTCGTCACCATCTCCCAGTCCGGGGAGACCGCCGACACACTCGCGGCCCTGCGTCTGGCGCGCAAGAGCGGCTATGCGACCACGCTCAGTATCTGCAATGTCCCGGAGAGCTCCCTGGTGCGGGAGTCCGACCTGGTGCTGCTGACCCATGCCGGTCCCGAGATCGGGGTGGCCTCCACCAAGGCCTTCACCACCCAATTGGTCGCCCTGTTGCTGCTCACCATAGCCCTGGGCCGCTATCGCGGCGTGGGCGACGCGGCCGAGGCCCAGGCCGTGGCCCTGCTGCGCTCCCTGCCGGTCAAACTGGAGGCCGTCCTGGCCCTGGACCCGGTCATCGCCACCCTGGCGGAGCAGTTCGTCGAGAAGCGCCACTGCCTGTTCCTCGGTCGCGGCGAGCAATACCCCATCGCCATGGAGGGGGCGCTCAAGCTCAAGGAGATCAGCTACATCCACGCCGAGGCCTACCCGGCCGGCGAACTGAAGCACGGGCCCCTGGCCCTGATCGACGAGGACATGCCGGTGGTCGCCCTGGCCCCCAACAATGCCCTGCTGGAGAAGCTCAAGTCCAACCTCCACGAGGTCCGGGCCCGCGGCGGCAAGCTCTTTGTCTTCGCCGACTTCCAGGCCCCCATGGACGAGGGCGACGGGGTGACGGTCATCAAGCTGCCGGAGACCGACGACCTCATCGACCCCTTTGTCTTCACTATCCCGTTGCAGCTCCTGGCCTACCATGTGGCCGTGTTGAAGGGCACCGACGTGGACCAGCCGCGGAATCTGGCCAAGTCGGTTACCGTCGAGTAGTTTGCGGCCGAATTGCTCTTTCCAGGATTACTCGCCCTCCCAATACCCATCGAGACCCAGACCGCCGGACGATGGAGTCGCGGTCGCGGCGAAGGCACTGCTCCCAGGGCCTGGGCCTATGCCCGGCTGGGCGTCTCCGGGGTCCAGGTCCTGACCCCGTTCCATCCCGTTGACCCCCTATGCCCATCCCACAGACCCCCGTTCCCCCGCTCGCCCTCTATGTCCATGTCCCCTGGTGCGTGCGCAAGTGCCCCTATTGCGACTTCAATTCCCATGCCGCAGGGTCGGACCCGCCCGAGGACGCCTACGTCGCCGCCCTGCTCGCCGACCTGGACACCGACCTGGCCGGCCCGGCGGCCGGCCGGCCCCTGGTTTCCATCTTCATCGGCGGCGGCACGCCCAGCCTGTTCTCCGGGGCGGCCATAGCCCAGTTGCTGGATGGGGTGCGCGGGCGGGTGGAGTTGGCCGCGGACGCCGAGATCACCCTGGAGGCCAACCCCGGCACGGCCGACGCGGCCAATTTCGCCGCCTATCGGGCCGCCGGGGTCAATCGGCTGTCCATCGGCGTCCAGTCCCTGGACGGGGCCATGCTGCGGCGCCTGGGGCGCATACACGACCCGGACCAGGCCAGGGCCGCGGTCGCCCTGGCCCGTTCGGCAGGCTTCGACAACCTCAACCTGGACCTGATGTACGCCCTGCCGGACCAAGACCTGGACCAGGCCGCGGCGGACCTGGACGCCGCCATCGCCCTGGCCCCCGAGCACATTTCCTATTACCAGCTCACCCTGGAGCCCAATACCGCCTTCCACCAGGCCCCGCCGCCCCTGCCGGACGACGACCTGGCCGCGGACATGCACGACCAAGGTCTGGAACGTCTGGCCGCGGCGGGCTTTGCCCAATACGAGGTCTCGGCCCATGCCAGCCCGGGGCGGCGCTGCCGCCACAATCTCAACTACTGGGAGTTCGGGGATTACTTAGGGGTTGGCGCCGGGGCCCACGGCAAGCTGACCGACCCCGCCAGCGGGGTCGTGGAACGGGTCGCCAAGCAGCGCCACCCGGACGCCTACCTGGCGGCGGTGGGCAGCGGGGGTTTCCTGAGCAGCCGCCGGGCCCTGGACCCGGACGACCTGATCCTAGAGTTTGCCCTTTTCGCCCTGCGCCTGAACGACGGCTTTCTGCCTACCCTGTTCGAGGCGCGTACCGGGCTGGGCTATGAGGCCATCCGGGCCCGGGTCGATGCGGCCCGGGCCCATGGGCTGTTGGAGTCGGGAAAGGATCTGGTGCGCCCCAGCGGGCTGGGGCGACACTTTCTCAACGATCTGGTCCAGAGGTTCGGGGCGGACGGGGGCGCCTGACCACCGGCGGGGCCCGTCCGAGGGGCAGGGCCGCATTGACCCGCAGCGGGGTAAGAGCCGATCCTTTGCGCACGCGGCCATCGCGTGCCAGCGAGGCGGGACAAGGCGAGGTGAATCATGCGCAAGCTTCCGAAGAGGCTATCGAGACTGCTCAAGGAACACCGGGATCGCGCCTGGGAGGCGGAACTGGGCCTCGCCCTCGGCGCCCTGGCCGAGCGGTTCGACCAGTGGCGCGCCGGCAACCTGACTAGCGCGGACCTGGACGACGAGGTGCACCGCTACCACAATGGCACCGCCCGGGAGATCTGGAAGCGCTATGCCACCTGGGAGCCGGACCTCGCCCTGGCCAAGGCCGTGCGGCTGGGGGTGGTGACCCGGGAGTCCCTGCCGCCGGATGTGCTGGAGCACATGGCACCGCTGCTGGACCCCAAACTCTGGGCCCAGGAAGGGGGCGATTGAGCCACTTGGGAACCGACGGCATCTTCGAGCCTCCTCAAATGCGGCATCGCACTTGCATCTATCGCCCGCCCTGACTATCCTTGCCCGTTTTCCACGCAGGCACCTCCCCGATCTCGGGCGCAGCAGGGCGATCATGAAAGAAGCCATCCATCCCAATTACTCCCCGGTCAAGGTCGTGTGCAGTTGCGGCAACACCTTCGAGACGGCATCCACCCTGACCAAGAAGGAACTGCACGTCGAGGTCTGCTCGGCCTGCCACCCCTTCTACACCGGCAAGCAGAAGGCCCTGGACACCGGCGGCCGTGCGGATCGCTTCCGCAAGCGCTACGCCCGCTAAGGGCAGTCTGGTCCGAAGTCTGACCCAGGCGCGCCGCCCCTCCCCAGGGGTGGCGCGCCTGGTGTTTTTCTGCGTCCTGCTGGCCGGGTCCCCCTGGGCCGGTGCCGCAGGACGGCCTTGCCCGGCCCAGGGCGAGGTCCCGCAAGCCCGCCTCGCCCAGGTCATCGACGGCGACACCCTGGACCTGGCGTCCGGGGAGCGGGTACGCCTGATCGGCATAGATACCCCCGAGATGGGTCACGACGGCGCCCCGGACCAGCCCCTGGCGGCCCGAGCCACCGCGGCCCTGCGCGAACTCACCGGCCCGCCCGGGGCCCGGCTGGGGGTCCAGCCCGGGGCCGAACCTCGGGACCGCCACGGCCGGCGCCTCGCCTACCTGTTCGACGCCGAGGGCCGCAACCTGGCTGAGGCCTTGCTGCGCCGGGGTCTGGCCTACCTTGCCGTCATTCCGCCGAATCTCCGCTATGTGGACTGCCTCGCCCAGGCCCAGGCCAGCGCCCGCCGGGCGGGCCTCGGGCTCTGGGCCGTGCCCGCCCTGGATGCCGCCCAGTTGCCGCCCCGGGAGGGGTTCATGCGGGTGCGCGGGCGGGTGGAGCGGGTCAAGGACAGTCGCCGGGGGCTCTGGCTCGAACTGGCCGGCGGCATGGGGCTGAATGTGCACGCCGATGACCTGGCGGCCTTTGAGTCCCACCGGCTCAAAGGGCTGGCGGGGCATCAGGTCGAGGCCCTGGGCTGGGTCTACCGGGCCCGGGGCGGGCCGCGGATGCGGCTGCGTCACCCCTCGGCCCTGATCCTGGAGCCGTCGCAACCCTAGCGCAACTTTGGCAGATTCTGCCGCCCATCCGCCCGAGAACCCCGGTTTTCCGCGGCGATGGCGCGGGCGGTTCAAGCCGGGTCAGATACCGATCCCCGGCCGCGTGCCCCTGCGCCCGGTCAGTCGCTCCAGATACAGGTAGATCACCGGGGTCAGATACAGCGTCAGGAACTGGGACAGGACCAGCCCCCCCACCGCCGCCAGGCCCAGGGGCCGGCGCACCTCGGCCCCGGCGCCGATGCCCAGGGCAATGGGCAGGGTCCCCATCAGGGCCGCCATGGTGGTCATCATGATGGGCCGGAAGCGGGTCAGGCAGGCCTGGTAGATGGCCTGCTCCGGGGCCTCGCCCAGGGTGCGCTGCCGCTGCAGGGCGAAGTCGATCATCATGATGGCGTTTTTCTTGACGATGCCGATGAGCATGATGATGCCGACGAAGGCATAGAGGCTCAGGTCCACCCCGAACACCAGCAGGGTAAGCAGCGCCCCCAGCCCCGCCGAGGGCAGCCCGGACAGGATGGTGAGAGGGTGGACGAAGCTCTCGTAGAGGATGCCGAGCACCAGATACATCACCAGCACCGCCACCAGGAGCAGGAGCCCCTGGCCCTGCAAGGACGCCTGGAAGGCCTGGGCCACCCCTTGCAGGCTGCCGGTGATGGAGGCCGGCAGTTGCAGTTCCCGCTCCACGGCCTTGAGCCGGTCCACCGCGGTCCCCAGCGAGGTCCCTGGGGCCAGGTTGAAGGACAGGGTGACCGAGGGG
>DYRB01000136.1:0-5232 GCA_020718945.1 Lamprocystis purpurea
AAGGCCCCCATGCCCGCCGGGGCCACCCGCTCCTTGACCCGGTACAGCAGCCACTGGTTGCCGCGGCCCTCGATGAACCAGCCGGGCTGCGCCGTCAGGGCATCGAGTACCGGCGGGGTGAACAGGGCGCGCACCGCGGCGGGGTCGCGGGCGGCCAGCACATAGCGGTCGCGGAAGGCGGCCTGGCCCTCGATGGTCACAGCGGCCATGCCGAAGCGGTTCCCGACCCGGCGCAGGGAGCCCCGGGTGGGGCTCAGGTCGAAGTCCGGCAGGGGTCGCCCGCCCTGGACCCAGAGCACGGTCTGGAGGCGCCGCTCGCTCTGCCCGGCATCTCCCACCGGCACCTCGCGGCTGCCCTCCTCACCCTGGGGGGCGTCGTAGCCGTAGCCGAACAGGGCTATGGCGTCGTCCCCGCGCCGTCCACGCATGAGGTTCAGGACCTCCGGGGCCCCCTGGGTGAAGAGATAGAGGCCCGCCGCGTCCCACTCCGGCGGCAGGCGTTGCAGCCCCGGCGTATACGCCAGGCCCAGGGCCTGGGCTACGGGGGCCAGGGCGCGGCGACGCTCCGTCTCGGACCAGACGGCAATGGTCACTATGACCGCCCCGACCAGCAGAAAGACCCAGATACCCATGCGTCGCTTGGCCCTCGGGGCCTGTTCTTCCATCACGAAACCCCCGCTGGTGGCAAGTAGGGGAGTATAGCGGCAGCAGCCCCAGCGCGAGAAGAAGGCACCGGTGGTCCCGCGACTGGTCATCTTGATTGTGACTGGGGCAGCGTCTCCAGCCACTCCGGAATCCGCGAGAACGGTTGGGGCACTCCTTGGGCTTGGACTATGTCTCGCCCAAACCGCAGCGATCCGTTCTCGCTGACATGAGCCTCGTCGCGATAGTAGGAGGACCCCTCTGGGTCGAGGGTCGTGCATACCCCATCGGGGCAAGCGAAGGGGGTAATTTCGAAATACTCCACGTTTGCCGTTCTTGCTGCGAAACCCTGTAACAGGGCATTGGTCTCAGCAATATCCGCGTCGAGAGGGGCAGTCACCACCGGGCAGTCCAGTAAGGGATAGCGTACCGCTCTGGCTTGGCAATACCGGTCGTACCCCTGGAACTCCGGGGCCTTGCCGACGAGAATCACCCGCTTACCCTGGTGCAGCAGCGTTTGAACGGTATTGAACAGTTCCGGCAGGAAGCCCGTTGCCCGGCGGTGGACCTGCCACCTACCCGCGATCACGACGACCTGATATCGATCAATGACGGCGCGAACCAATTCGAGCGACTTGCTGCAGTCGGCCCGGCGGACCGCCGACGACCCCAGAAAGGGCGTCGGATCACCCAGGATCGGCGGGCAAGCGGCATGCGCGAGATTGCGAAACGCAAAGCCTGCCGTCTTGCCGAAAACGTCCAGCAGGCCGACGAAGTTTGAAGCGTTGGAGTCCCCCCACAAGAGGACCTTCGGCTCGCCCAGGCTGGTGTCGCCGGCGACACAGCGATCCGTGACTGCATCGCTCTCCGCCAGGCGCCGGGCCTGGCACACGGTCGGACCTGTGGGCGAGAAATCCCTGGGGCGCTGCGCCTCCAATCTGGATCGAGCACCCGGCGAGAAGAAGTCCAGGCCATATCCATCGAGGTACTGTGCACCCAATGCCGCTAGGGTGATCGCAGCCGCGGGCGCGATGTACCAGACTGCAATAGCCCGAAGGGCGGGTAGGTTCCACCGGCGCACCGGTTGCTCGACATAGTGGAAACTCAGCCACGCCAGGGCCAGCGTCAGGGCAAATATCGTTACCCCGGCCTGTGGCCCCAGCTCCGAGTGGCCATAGCGGTAGAAGGCGAGCAGGGGCCAGTGCCACAGGTACGCCGAGTAGGAAATCAGTCCAACCCATACCAGAGGCTGGAAGGTCAGGCAGCGGTACACCAGGGTGACGCGACAGTGGCCCGCCAGGATCAGCAGCGCAGCCCCCAGCGTTGGTGGGATGGCGCGCAGACCGGGAAAGGGCAGGCCCTCGGATAGCAGCAACAGCGAGCCACCTATCAGGGCAGTGCCCAACAACGCCATGGGCAGCGCCGCCGGCGCCCAAAAATACTGTTCGACCCTTTTGTGCACCGCAATCGCGACCAGAGCGCCGAGAATCAATTCCCCGGCCCGGGTCGGCAGCATGTAGTACACGAACAATGGGTAAGGTGCGAATAGGGCCTCACCCGCCAGGAACGAGATCGATGCCGCCAACAAGGCGCCGGCGAGCAGGTAGCGACCGCGCAGGAACGGATAAAGCAGCAGCAGGACCAGGGGCCAGAGGATGTAAAACTGCTCTTCCACACCCAGGGACCAGAGGTGCAGGAGCGGGAGCCGGTTGCTGGCCTCCGCAAAATACCCGGTATCCTGATACAGCCAGAAATAGACATTGGCGAGCGACAGCGACGACCAGAGTGCCGACTGGGCGACGCTTTCGGCGTGTTCGGGCAACAGGACGAACTGGGCGACGATCAGCGTAGCGACGATCACAACAAACATTGCCGGTGCAATGCGTTTGACTCGGCGACGGTAGAAATCGAGAATTGAAAAAGTCCCGCGCTCGATTTCGCTGACGATGTTGCGACTGATCAGGAACCCGGAGATGACGAAGAACAGGTCGACACCGACAAAGCCTCCCGGAAGCAACGTCTTATCGATATGAAAGACGATAACCGAGAGCACTGCCACGGCTCGCAGCCCATCGATGTCCGGACGGTAGCTCCCGGTAGACTCCGGGGATACCTCTCTCATGGTGGCCATGCTCACGGACTGCGGTGCCCCTCAGGTTTCATGGATCTGTCGGTGCGGTTCGCGATGCACTGGCCGGGCTGTGCCTCGCGATGCACTGGCCGGGTTGTGCCACCGCGTCCCACTCGGGCGGGAGCGGCAGGGGCCCAGTCGTGGAAATCAGGTTCAGGGCCCGGACGACGGGTGCCAGGGTGGTGTGACGTCGGGTGTCAGCCCTGGGGACCCGGGTCCGACCCGGACCGGCGCCGCAGATCGCCCCGTTGGGCGAGGCGCTGGCGCCGCCGCACCAGGGTCAGCACGGGGCCGGAGACGGCGTAGACCAGGAAGCCGAGGAACAGGATCACCGGGGGGTGGATGAACACCAGGGCGAAGACCAGCATCACCGCCACCGCGAGCATGAAGGGCATGCGCCCGTGGACGTTGAGGTCCTTGAAGCTGTGGAAGCGGAAGTTGCTCACCATGAGCAGGCCGGCCCCGGCGGTGATCACCACCATCAGCCAGGACACGCTGGACCCATGGATCTCGAAGTCGGCCCCGATCCATACCGCCGCGGCGATGATGGCCGCCGCCGAGGGGCTCGGCAGACCCTGGAAATAGCGCTTGTCGGCACTGCCGATTTGGGTGTTGAATCGGGCCAGTCGGAGCGCCGCCGCCGCGGTATAGACGAAGGCGGCGAACCAGCCGATCTTGCCCAGGCCGCTCAGGGCCCATTGATAGGCCACCAGGCCCGGGGCCACGCCGAAGGCGACCATGTCCGATAGGCTGTCGTACTCGGCCCCGAAGTCGCTCTGGGTGTGGGTCAGGCGGGCCACCCGCCCGTCCAGGCCGTCCAGGATCATGGCGGCGAAGATGGCGATGGCGGCGGGCTCGAAGTGCCCCCGGTTGGCCGCCACCAGGGCGTAGAAGCCGGCGAACAGGGCCGCGGTGGTGAACAGGTTGGGCAGCAGGTAGATGCCGCGCGGGCGCTTGGGTTTCGGTGCTTCGTCTTCCATCGGTCCAGGTCCGGCGGGGTGGGCAGGCGGCGGAGTATAGCGGCGGCAGGCCCCAGGCAAAAGGAAGACCCACTCGGCCCCGCGCCCGGCTATGATGCGCCCGGTTTCCGATCCGAGTATCGCAGTCCCGTTATCGCCGTCATCCGCCGGAGGGGATATGTCCTTGCAGCGAGCCAAACCCACGCCGCCCAACGACGACAAGCGTTGGAAGATCATCACCGCGACCATGCGGCGCAACGGCTACGCAGACCATGCCCTGATCGAGGCCCTGCACGGGGTGCAGGACGCCTTCGGCTATCTCGACGAGGCGTCCATGCGCTTCGTCGCCGAGTCCCTGGACCTGCCCCTGTCGAAGGTCTTCGGGGTGGCGACCTTCTACCACCTGTTCATGCTCAAGCCCAAGGGGCGCCACGCCTGCGTGGTCTGCACCGGCACCGCCTGCTACATCAAGGGGGCAGGGGGTCTGATCGAGGACATCGAGAGCCGCTACGGCGTCAACCCGGGCGAGACCACCCCGGACAACGCCCTGTCCGTGCTCAGCGCCCGCTGCGTGGGGGCCTGCGGTCTGGCCCCAGCGGTGGTCCTGGACGGTACCGTCCTGGGCAAGGTGACCGGCCCTGACCTGTTGGCCCGCCTCAAGGAGATCGAACAATGAATCTCGACGACCTGGAAGACATGGCCGAACAGGTACGCGCCCTGGACGCGGACCTGGAGCATGAGGTGCGGGTGTGCATGGCCGCCAGTTGCCAGTCCTCCGGGGCCACACCGGTCTTCGATGCCCTCAAGGGCGCCGTCCCCGAGGGGCTCGCCTGCAAGGTCAAGGGCGTAGGCTGCATGGGGCTGTGCTCCGCCGGGCCCCTGGTGGCGGTCCATTCCAAGGACGTCGCCGAACCCCTGCTGTACCGGGATGTGGCCGCCGCCGACGCCGCAGACATCGCCGCCAGCCTGGGGGCCGCCCCGGTGGAGCGGCTGCGTCAGCCCCTGGATGCCCCCTTCTTCGCCCGCCAGCAGCGCATAGTCCTGGAGAACTCCGGGGTCATAGACCCGGAGAGCTTCAAGGGCTACATCGCCGTGGGCGGCTACTCGGCCATGGTCAAGGCCCTGACCGAGATGACCCCCACCGAGGTCCTGCGCGAAATGACCGCCAGCGGGCTGCGCGGGCGCGGCGGCGGCGGCTATCCGACGGGTCTCAAGTGGTCGAGCGTGGCCAAAATGCCCGCCGAGCAGAAGTACGTCATCTGCAACGCCGACGAGGGCGACCCCGGGGCCTTCATGGACCGGGCGGTCCTGGAGTCTGACCCCCATCGGGTCCTGGAGGGTATGGCCATCGCCGCCTATGCGGTAGGCGCGACCAAGGGCTATGTCTATGTCCGCGCCGAGTACCCGCTGGCGGTGGACCGGCTCAAGACCGCCATCCGCAAGGCCAAGCGGTCCGGCTTCCTCGGCGCCCACATCTGCGAGACCCAATTCAGCTTCGAG
>DYRB01000136.1:5332-7343 GCA_020718945.1 Lamprocystis purpurea
AGGTCCAAGGGGACCAAGGTCTTCGCCCTGGCCGGGCGCATCCACAACACCGGGCTGATCGAGGTCCCCATGGGGACCCGGCTGCGGGACATCATCGAGGACATAGGCGGCGGCATCCCGGACGGGCGGGCCTTCAAGGCGGTGCAGACCGGCGGTCCTTCCGGGGGCTGTATCCCGGAGGCCCACCTGGATACCCCGGTGGACTACGACAGCTTGAAGACCCTGGGAACCATGATGGGCTCGGGCGGCATGATCATCATGGACGACACCTCGTCCATGGTCGATGTGGCCCGGTATTTCATGGAATTCTGCATGACCGAATCGTGCGGCAAGTGCATCCCCTGCCGGGCCGGGACCTTCCAGATGCACGAATTGCTCTCGCGCATCGCCAAGTCCCAGGGGACCCGGGCGGACCTCGCCCTGCTGGAGGAATTGTGTGAGGTGGTCCAGGCGACCAGCCTGTGCGGCCTGGGCCAGACCGCCCCGAACCCGGTCTTGAGCACGCTGCGTTACTTCCGCGAGGAGTACGAGGAGAAGCTCGCCGGGGGCTGAGAGCACCGGCCGGGACGGGCAGTCACCCGGCCCGAACCGGCGCGCATCGCAGTGCGGCATAGACCTTGCCATCTGCGCCCGGCTTGTTAATATGCCGCCGCCTTTGCCACCCCATTCCAGAGCCATCATGCCGAGAGACGACTTCTCCCAACTGGAACGTCGCTGGCGCGAGCAGCCCCTGTTCCTCCCCCGACGCCGCCGGCTGCCCCTGTGGCCCCTGGTCCTGGCCTTGCTCGCCCTGGCCGGGGCCCTAGGCACCACCCTGATCGACCCTCGGGGCTGGGAAGACCTCAGCGCCGGCCTTTCGGACGCCTTCGATGCCCGGGCAGCCCAGGAGCGCACCCCCGGCCCGACCGTGGACCGGCCCGCCGAAGGGCGCTAGGAACCTTTCGGCCCTGGCCCCTGACCCCGGGTCCGCTCCTCTCGGCAGTCGGGGCAGACGCCGTAGATGACCAGGGAGTGCTCCTCGATGCTGAAACCATGCCGGCGGGCTATGGCCTCCTGGCGGGCCTCGATGGTGGACTCGACGAACTCCACCACCTTGCCGCAGCGCACGCACACCAGGTGATCGTGGTGGCCGCCCTGGTTCAGCTCAAAGATCGCCTGACCGCCCTCGAAGTGAAGCCGGGTCACCAGGCCCGCCCCCTCGAACTGGGTCAGGACCCGATACACCGTGGCCAGCCCGACATCCTCACCGGCCTCCAGGAGGGCCCTGTAGACATCCTCCGCGCTCAGGTGGCGCCGCTGGCTTTGCTCGAGCATATTCAAGATCTTGACCCGCGGGCCCGTGACCTTGAGGCCGGCGTCTCTAATCTGTTGGTGCTCCACCTGCTACCTCCCCGCGCTTGCGCGAGACTCAGCGAACCGTGCCCCTGGTGGGGCCTCTGGGTTATGATCCGCGGCTAATCCGCCCGGGTATGATACCAAGATGCGAAACCCTCTCGACTTCTCCCTGCTCCTGGCCCTGGCCGCCCTGACCGGTTGCTCCACCACGCCCACCGAAGACGCCTTCCGGGGCTCCGCCCTGGAACGTCTGCCCTTCGTCTACCGCATGACGGTACAGCAGGGCAACATCGTGACCGAGGAGATGGTCGATGCCCTCCAGCCCGGGATGAACAAGAAACAGGTCCGCTACCTGCTCGGCACCCCGCTGCTTACGGACATGTTCCACACCGACCGCTGGGACTACACATATACGATCAGGCGCGGCCACAACTCCATGGAGGTGAAGCGCCTGACCATCTGGTTCCAGGACGACGCCCTGGTGCGCATCGACGGCGACCTGCAACCCGACCCCCAAAGGGCCGCGGGGAGGACCCAGGAGGAGATCGTGGTGACGGTGCCGGATTGGAAGGACAGGCGCGGGCTGATTTCCCGCGCCGCGGGTGCAGTCGGGCTCTAGGGGCCTGTCGGACTTAGGATGAATCGGCTGCGGAAGCGGGACAACGGCCCATTTCTC
>DYRB01000137.1 GCA_020718945.1 Lamprocystis purpurea
ACCCGCCACTTCAGTGACTTGGCCATCCCCAACAGCTAATGCAGACAGAGCCATCATGAATGCGGTCGGGCCGACCATGGCCGTGCCGGTATCCCTTCCTCCCCGGGGCGGTGCGCCCTATCATTCACCGCTTTGCTCAGGAACCCGACCCTTGGCCCCCATCGCTGCCTCTCTCGCCAAGGTCGGCGGCAACACCCTGATCTCCCGGGTCCTGGGTTTTGTCCGCGACCTGGTGGTGGCGCGGGTCTTCGGGGCGGATGCGGCCACCGACGCCTTCTTCGTCGCCTTCCGCATCCCCAACCTGATGCGCCGCCTGTTCGCCGAGGGGGCCTTCGCCCTGGCCTTTGTGCCGGTGCTCTCTGAGTACCGGACCCGGCGCGGGCCCCAGGAACTGCGGGGCTTCGTGGACGACGTGGCCGGGACCCTGGGCCTGGTCCTGATCGCAGTGACCGCGGTCGGGGTCCTGGCCGCGCCCCTGCTGGTCCTGGCCTTTGCCCCGGGGTTCGCGGACAACCCGGGGCAGCAGGTCCTGGCCACGGACATGCTGCGCCTGACCTTTCCCTACCTGCTGTTCATCTCCCTCACCGCCCTGGCCGGGGGCATCCTCAACACCTTCGGGCACTTCGGGGTGCCGGCCTTCACCCCGGTGCTGCTCAACCTGGCGCTCATCGCCGCCGCCCTGTGGCTGGCCCCGCTGCTGGAGCGGCCCATAGTCGCCCTGGCCTGGGGGGTGCTGATCGCCGGTATCGCCCAACTCGCCTTCCAGGTCCCCTTCCTGGTGCGGCTGGGGCTGCTGCCGCGGCCCCGGGTGAACTGGAAGGACCCGGGGGTGCGCCGAATCCTGGGGCTCATGGGACCGGCGGTGCTGGGCGTCTCCGTGGGCCAGATCAACATGCTGCTCAGCACCTTGCTGGCCTCCTTCCTGGCGGCGGGGAGCATCTCCTGGCTCTACTATGCCGACCGGCTGATGGAGTTTCCTTTGGGCATACTCGGGGCAGCGGTGGGGACCGTGATCCTGCCCAAGCTGTCCCGGGAACACAGCGGGGAGACCCCGGCCGCCTTTTCCGCGACCCTGGACTGGGCCCTGCGCTGGGTGCTGGTGTTGGGCCTGCCCGCATCCCTGGGGCTGCTGCTGCTGGCCGGGCCCCTGTTCGCGACCCTGTTCCACTCGGAGACCTTCACCGCCAGGGACGTGGACATGGCGGCCCTGGCCCTCATGGCCTACGGGCCCGGGGTCTTCGGTTTCCTGGCGGTCAAGGTCCTGGCCCCGGGCTACTATGCCCGCCAGCAGGCCCGGGCCCCGGTGCGCATGGCCATCGCCGCCCTGGCCCTCAACATGGTCTTGAGCCTGGCCCTGATGGGGCCCCTGGGGCATGCCGGCCTGGCCCTGGCCACCACCCTCGCGGCCCTGTTCAATGCGGCCCTGCTGCTGCGCGGGCTGATGGGGGAGGGGATCTACAGGCCGGAACCGGGCTGGGCCCGGCTCCTGATCCAGGCCGCCGGTGCCGGGTTGGTCATGGGTTTGGTCCTGTACTTGGGTAGCCCTGGGACCGCCGCCTGGCTGCCCCTGGGTACCTGGGCCCGGGCCCTGCAACTGCTGGGCTGGATCGGTGTTGGCGGCCTGGCCTACGGCCTGACCCTGCTGGCCCTGGGGCTGAGGCCCCGCCACTTGCTCGGCCCCGGCGGGCGCGGGTGAGGGGCCCGACGGCGTGGCCGTTGCGCCGCCGTTGCCGGCAATTCCAAATTGGGCGGCCAGACCGGTGCCTGTGGGAGCGGCGCCTCGCCGCGACCGTGTAATGTGTTCGTCACCGGGCTCGCTGCGCTTCGCCGGGTCGCGCCGAGGCGGCGCTCCCAGGGTGCTTCCAGCCTCGGTACCAAACGATGGCCTCAAATTTGGAATTGCTGCGCCGTTGCGCATTGGGCCGAGCGCGCGGGGCAAGCTGGATATAATCTCCAGTTTTCCGCCCCAGGGGTCGAGGCGATGAGGGTCATTCGGGGACTGCACAATTTCGGCACGGGTCCGCGCGGCTGCGTGGCCACCATCGGTAATTTCGATGGGGTCCATGTGGGCCACCGGGCCGTGTTCCAGCGCCTGGCCGCCGTGGGCCTGGACCTGGGTCTGCCGACTACGGTCATCACCTTCGAGCCCCAACCCCTGGAGTTCTTCGCCCCGGAGCGGGCCCCGGCGCGCCTCACCCGGCTGCGGGAGAAGCTCGACGCCCTGGCCCACTGCGGCATAGACCAGGTGGTCCTGCTGCCCTTCGGGGCCAGGCTGGCGGCCATGGGGGCCCGGGCCTTCGTGCAGAAACTCCTGGTGGACGGGCTGGGGACCCGCTTCCTGTTGGTGGGGGACGACTTCCGCTTCGGCCATGGCCGGGAGGGGGACTATGCCCTGCTGGAGGCCATGGGGCGCGATCACGGCTTTGCGGTGGAGGACCTCAACACCGTCACCCACGGCGGCGAGCGCATCAGCAGCTCCCGTATCCGCGACGCCCTGGCCCGCGGTGACCTGGGCCAGGCCCGCCACCTGCTCGGCCGGCCCTACCGCATTTGCGGGCGCATCGGCCACGGCGACAAGCGCGGGCGGACCATCGGCTATCCCACCGCCAACATCAACCTGCGCCGCCGGGTGAGCCCGCTGCGCGGGGTCTATGCGGTGCTGGTGTACGGGGTGACGGACCGCCCCTGCCCTGGGGTGGCCAACATCGGCACCCGACCCACGGTGACCGGGGACCCGCGCTATCTGCTCGAGGTCCATTTGTTCGGGTTTAGCGGCGACCTCTACGGCCGCCATGCCCAGGTGGAGTTCCGCCTCAAGCTGCGCGACGAGCAGCGCTTCGGCTCCTTCCCGGAGCTGAAGGCGCAGATCGACCGGGATGCGGCGGCGGCGCGGGCCTATCTGGCCGCGACGGTGGCGCCCTGAGGGTGGGCCGCGGCTGGCGTGTCTGTTGTGTACTGGGCTAGACTTAGCTAAATTTTGGTGTGGGGGTTCGCGATGCAGACGGTCAACATGCACGAGGCAAAGTCCCAGTTGTCTGCCCTGGTCCAGTCGGTATTGGACGGGGAGGACGTGGTCATCGCCAAGGCCGGTACGCCCCTGGTGCGCCTGATCCCGTTTCAGGAGGTACCCAGGCCGCGTGAGCCGGGGCGCCTCAAGGGGCAGATCCGCATAGCCGACGACTTCGACGCGGTCGATGACGAAATCGCGGACCTGTTCGAGCAAGGCCGATGAAGGGCCTGCTGCTGGACACCCACATCCTCCTCTGGTGGTTGCAGGACAGCGAGCGCCTGCCCCAGTCTGCCCGACAGAGCCTGAGTACCCATGGGGTCGCCTGTTTCGTCAGCGCTGCGACCCTGTGGGAGATCGGCATCAAGCGCGCCTTGGGCAAGCTCGAGGCCCCCGCGGCCCTGGCGCCGGTGGTTGCAGAGGAGGGGTTTCACGGCCTGCCCGTCACCCTGGCCCACGCCGAACGTGCGGCGCAGTTGCCGCCCCACCATCGGGACCCTTTTGATCGCATGCTGGTGGCACAGGCCCAGATCGAGGGCTTGACTGTCATGACCGTCGATAAGCGGTTCCGGGACTACGACGTACCCCTGTTCCCGCTGCATTAGCCCCTCGCCCCGATCCCGGGCCCAGACCCGGGCCCTACACGCAGTCCGAGTACCAACCCGTGGCCGATTACAAAGACACCCTGAACCTCCCCAACACCGGCTTTCCCATGAAGGCCAACCTGGCCAACCGCGAGCCGGAGATGCTCAAGCGCTGGACCGGGATGGACCTCTATGGCCGCATCCGCGCGGCCATGGCCGGGCGGCCCAAGTTCATCCTGCATGACGGCCCGCCCTACGCCAACGGGGAGATCCACATCGGGCATGCGGTCAACAAGGTCTTGAAGGACATCATCGTCAAGGCCCACACCCTGGACGGCTTCGACGCCCCCTATGTCCCCGGCTGGGATTGCCACGGCCTGCCCATCGAGCTGCAAGTCGAGAAGAAGGTCGGCAAGCCCGGCCATAAGGTCACCGCCGGCCAGTTCCGCAAGGCCTGTCGCGACTACGCCGCCAAGCAGGTGGACGGGCAGCGGGCGGACTTTCAGCGCCTGGGGGTGATCGGCGACTGGGACCATCCCTACCTCACCATGGACTTCCGCACCGAGGCCGACATCATTCGCGCCTTGGGGCGGATCATCGCCAACGGCCATGTCCAGCAGGGCAGCAAGCCGGTGCACTGGTGCATCGACTGCGGCTCGGCCCTGGCGGAGGCGGAGGTGGAGTACGCCGACAAGCAGTCCATCGCCATCGACGTGCGCTTCCCGGTGCTCGATGAAGAGGCCCTGATGGCCCGCTGCCACGCCATCCCCAACGGTCATGGGGACGGGCGCCTGTCCCTGACCATCTGGACCACCACCCCCTGGACCCTGCCCGCCAACCGGGCCGTGGCCCTGAACCCGGACCTGGACTATGTGGTGGTCCAGGCCGAGGGCGAGCACGGCCAGGGGCGCGAGCGCCTGGTGCTGGCCGAGGGGCTGTTGCGCGACGCCATGGACCGCTTTGGCATCGAGCACTATCGGGTCCTGGCCTATGCCAAGGGGTCGGCCTTCGAGGGGCTCAAGCTCGGCCACCCCTTCTACGAGCGCGAGGTGCCCATCATCCTGGGCGAGCACGTCACCCTGGACGCCGGCACCGGTGCCGTCCACACAGCCCCCGGGCACGGCCTGGACGACTACATCGTCGGCAGCCGCTACGGCCTGGAGGTGGACAACCCGGTGGGGGGCGACGGGCGCTTCCTGCCCGGCACCCCGCTGTTCGCCGGCCAGCACGTCTTCGAGGCCAACGAGCGGGTGGTCGAGGCCCTCAAGGCCCACGGGGCCCTGCTGCGCGAGGCCCGCTTCACCCACAGCTATCCCCATTGCTGGCGGCACAAGACCCCCATCATCTTCCGCGCCACCCCCCAGTGGTTCATCGGCATGGACCGCCCAGGACCACGAGATACGTCGCTGCGCGAGGCGGCGCTCAAGGAGATCGGCCAGGTGAGCTGGCTGCCGGACTGGGGCCAGTCCCGCATCGAGGGCATGGTCGGGAACCGCCCGGACTGGTGCATCTCCCGCCAGCGGACCTGGGGGGTGCCCATACCGCTCCTGGTCCACAAAGAGACTGGGGCCCTGCATCCGGAGACCCGCGCCCTGATCGAGACCGTCGCCGTCCGGGTCGAGGAGCGCGGGGTGGACGCCTGGTTCGACCTGACCCCGGCGGACCTGCTGGGCGAGGCCGAGGGGGCCCAGTACCTCAAGGTCGGCGACACATTGGACGTGTGGTTCGACTCGGGGGTGACCCACGCCTGTGTCCTGGAGCGCAGGCCCGAGCTGGACGCCCCCGCGGACCTCTACCTGGAGGGCTCGGACCAGCACCGCGGCTGGTTCCAGTCCTCGCTCCTGACCTCGGTGGCCATGACCGGGCGGACCCCCTTCCGGGAGGTCCTGACCCACGGCTTCACCGTGGACGCCAAGGGCGAGAAGATGTCCAAGTCCGTCGGCAATGTGGTCCGGCCCCAGGACGTGCAGAAGACCCTGGGGGCCGACATCATCCGGCTCTGGGTGGCGGCCACCGACTACCGCGGTGAGATGCGCGTCTCCGAGGAGATCCTCAACCGCACCGCCGACGCCTACCGGCGCATCCGCAACACCGCCCGCTTCCTGCTCTCCAACCTCAACGGCTTCGACCCCAAGGTCAATCTTGTCACCCCCGCGGACATGCTGGAGCTGGACCGCTGGGCGGTGGACCGCGCCCTGCAATTGCAAGAGGAGATCGTCGCCGCTTACCGCGACTACCAGTTCCACCTGATCTACCAGAAGGTCCACAACTTCTGCGTAGTGGACCTGGGCGGCTTCTATCTGGACATCATCAAGGACCGCCAGTACACCACCCAGACCGATGGGTTGCCGCGGCGCTCCTGCCAGACGGCCATGTACCACATCGTCGAGGCGATGACCCGCTGGCTGGCGCCGATCTTGAGCTTCACCGCCGACGAGATCTGGCCCTTCATCCCAGGGGAGCGGGCCGAGTCGGTGTTCCTGGTGGGCTGGTACCAGGGGCTCTACCCCCTGGACAAGGGCGACGCCTTCGGCCACGGCTTCTGGGAGCAGGTCCTGGCGGCCCGGGTGGCCATCTCCCCCCACCTGGAGGCGGCGCGCAAGGTCGGGGCCATCGGCTCCTCCCTGGATGCCGAACTGGACCTCTGGTGCGGGCCCGAACTGCTGGAGACCCTGGAGCGCCTGGGCGACGAACTGCGCTTTGTCCTGATCTGCTCCACTGTGCGCCTGCACCCCCAGGAGGCGCGGCCGGGGGACGCCACGGACACGGACCTGACTGGGCTCGCCGTGCGGGTCAACACCAGTGCCCACCCCAAGTGCGTGCGCTGCTGGCACCATCGGGAGGACGTAGGCTTGCAGGCCACCCACCCGGAGCTGTGCGGGCGCTGTGTGGACAACGTCGCCGGGGCCGGGGAGACCCGCCGCTATGCCTGAGGGCGGCCAGACCCGCTGGCTGTGGCTCTCGGTGCTGGTGGTCGTCCTCGATCAGGCGACCAAATGGATGGCCGAGGCGGCCCTGGACCCCTATCTCCCGGTGCCCCTGCTGCCCTCCCTCAACCTGACCCTGATGTACAACGAGGGGGCCGCCTTCAGCTTCCTGGCCGGGGCCGGGGGCTGGCAGCGCTGGTTGTTCGCTGGGCTGGCCCTGGTGGTCACCGTCGCCCTGACTGTCTGGCTGCGCCGACTCAAACCCGGCGAGGCTATGACCGCCGCCGGTATCGCCCTGGTCATTGGCGGGGCGGTGGGCAACGTCATCGACCGCGTCAAGACCGGGCGGGTGGTGGACTTCATCGATGTCTATGTCGGCAGTTGGCACTGGCCGGCCTTCAACGTGGCCGACAGCGCCATCACCCTGGGCGTGGTCCTGCTCCTGCTCGCTACCCTGCGCGAGGCACCGGCCAAGGGCTAGGTTCAGGACCCCAGGGGAACTGGGTCGAGTACCCGTGGGAAGCCGGCGAGGCTCACACCACCCGCGCCGGTCTCCCAAGCCAGCGCAGCAAGGGCCCGAGCAGGGGCAGCCGGCCGTAGAACTGGCAGGCGGCGTCCCAGTGGTCCAGGTGTTCCGCCACCCGCCCGTCCGGGTCGAAGCGGACCTCGCTCATGCCCTCCACCCGCCAGTCCCCGATCACCTTGACCCGGGCCCTCATGCGCCATTTGAGATAGGCACTGGGTTCGGACCAGGCCCTGTCCAGGACCTCGAATCGGGCGCCGGGGACCTGCCGACGGGTGTGGGCGA
>DYRB01000138.1 GCA_020718945.1 Lamprocystis purpurea
TGGCAAGGACGACGTGGTCGATGCCGAGTTTGAAGAGGTCAAGGACGGCCGCAAGTGACCTCGTAGGATGGGTTGAGCGATAGCGAAACCCATCGGTTGCGGCGTGACCGGATGATGGGTTTCGCTGCGCTCTACCCATCCTACACGCTCACCCGATCGACAAACTGGCGATGGGCACGGCGCGGCCGGCCTTGCACCAGTCCTTGCCGCCAGTGGCGGCGCCTTTGCCCATCCTACCGACTCCCCCATGTCCAAGCGCGATTTCTACGAGGTCTTAGGCGTCAGCCGCAATGCCAGCGAGGCCGACATCAAGAAGGCCTACCGGCGGCTCGCCATGAAGTACCACCCGGACCGTAACGCCGGTGACACGGCCACGGAGCAGCAGTTCAAGGAGGCCAAGGAGGCTTACGAGGTCCTCACCGACCCCAAGAAGCGCTCTGCCTATGACCAGTTCGGCCACGCCGGGGTCAACGCCGGGGCCGGGGCCGGGGGCTTCGGCGGGGAGGGCAACTTCTCCGACATCTTCGGCGATGTCTTTGGCGACATCTTCGGCGGGCGCGGCGGGGCGCGGCGCTCCAACCGTGGGGCGGACTTGCGCTACGATCTGAGCCTGACCCTGGAGGAGGCGGTCGCCGGTAAGGAGGTCAAGATCCGCATCCCCACCGCCGTGGAGTGTCAGTTCTGCGGCGGCTCCGGGGCCAAGGCCGGGACCAAGCCCAAGGCCTGTCCGACCTGCGGCGGGGCCGGCCAGGTGCGGATGCAGCAGGGGTTCTTCTCCATTCAGCAGGCCTGTCCGCAGTGTCGGGGGACCGGGCAGGTCATCGAAGAGCCCTGCACCCATTGCCGCGGGGCAGGGCGGGTGCAGGAGCACAAGACCCTGTCGGTCAAGGTCCCGGCCGGGGTAGACAGCGGCGACCGCATCCGCCTGGCGGGGGAGGGGGAGCGAGGGCCCCACGGCGGCGCGGCGGGGGACCTCTATGTCCAGGTCCAAGTGCAGGAGCACCCGATCTTCACCCGCGAGGACAGCCATCTGTTCTGCGAGGTCCCCATCGGCTTTGTCGAGGCAGCCCTGGGCGGGGACCTGGAAGTCCCGACCCTGGAGGGCAAGGTGGTGCTGAAGATCCCCGCCGGGACCCAGACCGGCAAGATGTTCCGCGTCCGCGGCAAGGGGGTGCGCCCGGTGCGCGGCGGCGTGGTCGGCGACCTGATCTGCCGGGTGATCCTGGAGACCCCGGTCAACCTCACCGAGCGGCAGAAGGAACTGCTGCGGGAGTTCGACGACAGCGTGCGCGCCGGCGGCGAGCGTCACAGCCCCAACTCCAGTTCCTGGCTCGATGGGGTCAAAGGGTTCTTCGAAAAGATGGGATTCTGAGTCCCTGGCTTGACGGCTGCCGCTCCAAGTGGTGAATTGTCACCTGCAGGTCCGTGTCGACACCTGGCGACGAATACGGCGTGATCCACGGGGCAGGGAGATGCGGCCCATCCGGGGTCGCGTGACGTCAATTACAGAGGGGCATGCCGGTGGCCAATATCTCCTGGGACGCGTGGCGCACAACCTACGACGTCGTCCTCACCGGGGAGATACTCCCCGATTACCAGCCCGAAGCGGTGCAGAAGGCAGTCGCCGAGATCTTCCAGGCCGATACCCCTGGGGTAATCGACCTGTTCAGCGGCGGCGACAAAATCGTGAAGCGGCGCCTGTCGCGGCTCAAGGCGCAACGTTACGTCCAGGCCATCGGGCAGGCCGGTGCCGTGGTCCGAATGCAGATCACGCCGAAGCCGACGTCGCAAAAGGCAAAGGTGCGTCGGCCCGGGAGCAAGCGGTCGTCCCGCCACCACCACACCACCGGGTCCGCCGCGGCACCGCCGATGCCCGTCGGCAGCGATCCGCTAGCATCGACACCTCAGGCCCCCGACGCCATCGGCGCCAGCCCGGCCTACGGCCCGCCGCCGACCACGGAGGGGGAGTTCTGTTGGAAGACCGCCGGTATCACCCTGGCGATAGGCTTGATCCTTGGCCTGGCCCTCGGCTACTGGCAGTTTGGGCACTGGCGCGACAACCTCGTTACCCTCAATGCGGCCGAGAAGGCCCAGATCGAGCAACTTCAGGCCGAGGTTACTGAGACCCTGCTCGACCTGTCGTCGGCGACCGGCCGGCTGCGCGCCCTGGAGCCCGGGCTGACCAAGTCCCTGGTGGACGCCCGTCTCGAGACCCTGCGCAACACCAAGGCGCTCATCGAACAGCGCATCGCGGCCATCCGCACCGGTTCGCGTATTCGCAGCGATGCCCCGGGGGCCCAGGGCGACCCAAAAGGGGCCGAGCAATTGGCCCGGGACATGGCCGAGCAGAAGCGCGAGATCGCCAACCTGCGCATGGGGGTGAACAGCCCCGGAGGCATGGGGGGGGCCCTCAATCCTGCCACCCTGGCGGCCCAGGAACAGTCCCTGGTCATGATGCGCCTGGCCTATGTCTCCGCCAAGTACGGGTTGCCGGGCTTCAAGGTCAGGCACGATGGCCGGCTGCAGGCGTCCCCGCCGGCGGCTGCGGCCGCCGTGTCGACTGCCCCCGCAGAACCCGCGCCACCGCCGCCCGTTGATGTCCGCATTCCAGCCGGGGCAGGGCCTTTCGGGCTGACCATGGGGCGTTCTGCGAGGGAACTGATGGGTATCGAGATCCCCTCGGCCCCGGGGCGCTATATCCTGGATACGGTGCCGACCCCGCATCAGGCCTTTGTGAAATATGTGGCGGAGGCTGCCCCGCGGGCGGGCCTGTGCTGGATCAAGGGCATGGGGCGGGCGATTCAGACTGACCGGCTTGGGACCCAACTGCGCGAGGAATACACCCGCATTCGCGACGAACTGGTCAAGGCCTACGGGAAGGACTTCAAGGAGACCGACCACCTGGCGCCGGAGTCGCTGTGGAAGGAACCCGGGGACTGGATGATGGGGCTGGTCCAGAAGGACCGCGCCTTGATGTCCACCTGGCATGCCGCAGAGGCATCCCCGCTACCGCACGCCCTGTCCAGCGTAGCCATTTCCGTCAGCGCCAGTTCCAGCGGCGAGGGGTACGTCTATCTCGAATATCAGTTTGCCAACGGGCCCCAGTGCGAGGCTGAGTTTTCCGCCAAGCCGGATGCCGGGCCCCCGGGAAACGCTGAATAGTGCGCTTCCCGTCCGCGGTACACTGCGGCCGAACCGAGGCGGAAGGGCGGACGGTTCCGCACGCCGCATCACCCAGCACATCGGGAGCCTAGCACCGTGATCGAGATCGAATATGTCGTCAGAGACCAGAAGGGGGTCGAGAGATTGCGCACGACCGACAAGAAGGCCGCGGACGCCTATGACAAGGCCCTGGAGACTGCCGAGCGCCTGGCGGACCTGCTGCGCCACGACCGGGTCCTGCCCGGATTGGCGGAGACGGACATGGAGGAACTGACCATCTACCTGGCCCGCAACGCCCGCAACATCGAACGTATCCTCAAGGGCAAGGAACCGGACCTCACAGGCGAGACGGAGACCACCGAGGCCACGGACAAGGTCACGCCGCTGCGCGCTGCGGGCTGATCGCGTCGCGACCCAAGCCACTGCCGCGGGCCCACCGGGCCCGCGGCGCATTGTGGCGGCGGTGAGGAGCGGGTGGGCAGTGAGCAGGCCAAACTGCCAGGCCGGAGCCCGGCGTGGAGATGATGGCTCAGAGCAACGCAGCCCGCCCCTGTGACTCTACGACTAAACATAATATCGATTATGCGGCCTTGTGCAGGCGCCGCAGCCGCCAGTCCCTCGGCCATCCCCAGATCCGCGATCAGCGGCACAGCGAACTGAGGAACACGCGCAGATCGCGTGCCAGACCACTATGCGGCGGCTGAGGCCGCACACCGTGGTGTGTGAACAAGGTGAACCGCCGGGGGCCTGTACCTGATCCACAGCGGTCGGGTGAAGCCTTATCGCATCGGCGACGATGGCCGTGCGGGCTGCTCCCGGGAAATGGTCAGCCGGGTGATCACGGACCTGCGCAACGCTGGCCTACCGGAGGTCAGGGGCAAGCGATTCGTCATCCTCAGGCCCCTGCCGCGCCGCCGCTGAACCGCACGACATGGGGCTGTGCGGCGACCTGGACCGGTGCTATGGTCGGGCCGTCCCCACGCACAGGTCCGCCCCCATGCATCCCGCCAGACATCCCGAGTTCGACCTCTCCCCCGACCTGATCCACCTCAATCATGCCGGGGTCTCCCCCTGGCCCAGGCGGGCCGCGGAGGCGGTGAGCCGCTTCGCCGCGGAGAATGCCGCCTGGGGCTCCCTGGACTACCCGGGCTGGCTGGCCACCGAGCACAGGTTGCGCGAGCGTCTGGCCGCCCTGATCGGGGCGCCCTCCCCCGCGGACATAGCCTTGACCAAGAGCACCTCCGAGGGCCTGTCCATAGTCGCCTATGGCCTGGACTGGCGCCCGGGGGACAACCTGGTCGGCATTGCCCAGGAGTTCCCCTCCAATCGGGTGTTGTGGGAGTCCCTGGCCCCCCAGGGCGTCGCCTACCGGCAACTGGACCTGGACGCCTGCGTGGCCGCCGGCCGGGACCCGGAGACCGAACTCCTGTCCCTGTGCGACCCGCGCACCCGGCTGGTGGCAGTCAGTTGGGTGCAGTACGCCCGCGGCCTGCGCCTGGACCTGGAGCGGCTGTCCCAGGGCTGTCGCGACCGCGGCATCCTGCTCGGCATCGACGGCATCCAGGGCCTGGGTGCCCTCCCCTTCGACCTCGGCCGCACCCCGGTGGACTTCATCGCCGCCGACGGCCACAAGTGGCTGATGGGCCCGGAGGGACTGGCCCTGCTCTATGTCGAGCCCAGCCTGCGCGGCCGGCTGCGCCTGAACCAGTACGGCTGGCATATGCTGGAGCATTGCGGGGACTACGAGCGCCGCGACTGGGCCCCGGCGGCGGACGCCCGGCGTTTCGAGTGCGGCAGCCCCAACCTGCTGGCGGCCCAGGGCCTGGAGGCGAGCCTGGCCCTGCTCCAGGAAGTCGGCATGAACCAGGTCCAGGTCGCCATCGCGGCCCGCATGGACCACCTGATCGCAGGCATTGATGCCCTAGGCTACCCGATCATCAGCCCCCGAGACCCGGACCGGCGGGCCGGCATCCTCACCTTCAGCGTCCCCGGCGCCGATCCGGGGCGGCTCTATGCGGCGCTCATGGCCCGGCGGGTACTGTGTGCCCAGCGCGGCGGGGGCTTGCGCTTCTCGCCCCATTTCTACACCCCGTTCAATGACCTGGATCGCGCACTTGACCTTGTTACTCATATAAAGGTTTCCGGCGCATAGGCAGTTGCCCCGAGGCGGGTTAACCTAGGCCCCCACCACACCACATCAGAGGGGCAGAGGCATGTTCGAGGCAACCAAGGTCGGGCGCAGTGTCAGCAAGGAGGACTTCGTAGAGCAGCAGGAGGAACTGCGCACCCAGTTGCTGGAGATCCAGCGGACCCTGGCCCAGTCCAAGACCTCGGTGGTCGTGATCATCTCCGGGGTCGAGGCGGCAGGTAAGGGCGAGGTGGTCAATCGCCTCAACGAATGGCTCGACACCCGCGGGGTGCAGACCTTCGCCTACTGGGATGAGAGCGACGAGGAGCGCGAGCGGCCCCGCTACTGGCGCTTCTGGCGCTCCCTGCCCCCGCGCGGCTCCCTGGCCATCCTGTTCGGAGGCTGGTACCTGGCCCCCATCGAGCACCGCTTCACCGGCATCTGCAACGACGCGGAGCTGGACGCGGAGTTGAACCGCATCGTCGATTTCGAGCGCATGCTGATCCAGGACGGGGCCTTGATCGTCAAGTTCTGGTGCCACCTGTCCGAGAAGGACCAGAAGAAGCGCCTCAAGGAACTGTCCCGAGACGACCGCAGCCGCTGGAAGATGCTGCCGGACAAGGCCAAGTTCTCCGAACACTACAGCCAATACGAGTCGGTGGCCGAGCGGGTCATCCGCCACACCGACCGGGGCATCTCCCCCTGGTACCTGGTGGAGGCCCAGGACCGCCGCTACCGGGACCTGACCATAGGCAAGACCCTGCTCCACGCCATCCGCTCGCGCCTGAGCGAGTCCATCCCCACCGAGCCCCCATCGACCCTGGGCATCGTCGACCTGCCCGACTCCCCCAGCGCCCAGATCACCCTCCTCGACCAACTCGACCTGACCCAGACCCTGGACCGGGACCAGTACCGCGACGAGATCTGCCGGCTGCAACAGGAGGTCAACGAACTGGCCTGGGGGGCCTATAAGCAGAAGCGCACCACCGTAGTGGTCTTCGAGGGGGTGGATGCAGGCGGCAAGGGCGGGGCCATCCGCCGCATCACCAGCGCCATAGACGCCCGCCTCTACCGCAGCATTTCAGTGGCCGCGCCCACGGACGAGGAGAAGGCCCACCACTACCTGTGGCGCTTCTGGCGGCACATCCCCCGGGCCGGCTACCTGTGCTTCTACGACCGCTCCTGGTATGGCCGGGTCCTGGTGGAACGGGTCGAGGGCTTCGCCAAGGACCCCGAGTGGCAGAGGTCCTACGCCGAGATCAACCAGTTCGAAGAGCAACTGGTGGAGAGCGGCGTCATCCTGCTCAAGTTCTGGCTCCACGTCAGCCAGGAGGAGCAGTTGCGCCGCTTCAAGGAGCGCGAGGCAGTCGCTTACAAGAAGTACAAGATCACCGATGAGGACTGGCGCAACCGGGACAAGTGGCCCCAGTACAAGGTGGCCATTAACGAGATGGTGGCGCGCACCAGCACCGAGTCGGCCACTTGGACCCTGGTGGAGGGCAACGACAAGCCCTTCGCCCGGGTCAAGGTCCTGCGCACCCTGTGCGACGCCATGAAGGCGGGGCTGCGGCGCCAGCCCTGCACCGATGGGGTCTATGTCCCCTGCGGCAACAAGCGCCTGCGGGAAGATACCGAGGGCTGAGAGGGCCTGGGCTGAGGTCAGGGTGAGAATAGACGCGAATAGCCAAGGACGTCGCGTCGGTCCAGCAATTCCAAATTTGGAGGCCAGATCGGCCCCCGTGGGAGCGGCGCCTCGCCGCGACCTTGTAATGTGGTGGTCCCCGGGCTCGCTGCGCTTCGCCCGGTCGCGCCGAGGCGGCGCTCCCACTGTGCTCCCGGCCTCGGCACCTGACGATGGTCTCAAATCTGGAGTTGCTGGCGTCGGTCTCGGGTTCACCCTGCGGGTGACCAGCGGACTCTGCCTAACTGACTGACCCTATGCGTAAATTTGGGTAGATTTGCGGCCGAATTGCTCTTTCCAGGCTCATGGGCGGTTCGGACCGGGATCAGGCCGGTTCCAGGGCCTGGCTGTCGG